>NZ_JBVIRY010000029.1:0-137722 GCF_055575795.1 Kitasatospora sp. NPDC034023 | reverse complement strand
CCTCCCCGAGCACGGTCTCGGTCTCCTCCGTCACGCCGAGATCCTACGACCCCAAGTACGTCATCAGGTCCGTAAGTTATTAATCGTCAGCTCCCAGGGCTTCGGCGTAGTCGGCGGGTGTCCGTTTCGTGATCACTTGAGCTGAAGAGAGGGTGAGCGGGCGGTTCCGGCTCGGGTCTGTTGCGCCTCGGAGCCCTTGCGTCTCTCCCGCACTGTCGGGTGGAGCGAGCGGACGGCGCGAGGAGATGATCCCGTGCGTGGCTGAAAAGACAGGTACAGATGCGGACGACGCTTGCGCATGGGCCGAGCGACTGGGCTGGGCGTTCGCACTGATAGCGGAGGATCCGGCCGCAAGAGCCGCGGCGCTCGTCCATCTGGCTGAGGCGCAGCGCAAGGTCGCTGACACGCTCGCCCGATCCAACGAGATGTGGTGGCTGACGCGGCCTCTGGGAACGGACGAGCAATACCGGGAGCCGGCCTTTCAGCAGGCTCGCCAGAGGCATCGGCACGCCCAGAAGCGTTCGCTGCCTGATGGGGGTGTGGGGTGGTCCTGTGAGCGGGGATCTGGCGACCTGGCCGGGGCTGCCCTATGTGTTGCTCTTCCTGGAGTGGGAGGCGAGGTACCCGCGGGAGTGGACGCAGCATGCGAAGGCGTGGGGTACGAAGCAGAGCCTGATCCGGGCGGTCGCCCGTGCTCGCCAGGAGGAGGTGATCAGGGCGAAGCTCATCGACCCCGTCTTACTCGCGAGATTGGTCCGCGCCCACTGGAAGGTCGAGGTCCTGCACCACGTCCGCGACACCACCTTCGCCGAGGACGCCTCCCAGCTGCGGACCGGAAACGCTCCCCGCGCGATGGCGACCTGGCGCAACCTCGCCGTCGGCAGCCTCCGGCTGAGCGGCGTCAAGAACATCGCCGCTGGCCTCCGCCGCAACGCACGCGACGCCCGTCGACCCCTCGCGCTCCTCGGCCTCACGTGATCACAAAACGGGTGCCCGTCGACTATGCCGAAGCCCTGCGTTTCGACCGGTCCACCGCAGTCGTGCGGTTCTTCCGTGGAACTCCGCCACGAACCACGGTTTTCCCGCAGCAGTACTCTCCGTCGGCCGGCTTCCTCGCCCGGCCTCTACGTGGATCGGCGTAGGACTCACCGGCACTTCCCCTGTCCCGGCATGGCGCCGGCCCTCACCTGCGACACCTCGGCCAGGATGGATCCTGTGACTGTGGGGTGAGCCACAGGAAATATCTCGGGTGGATATTCTGGTCAAGCGTCACGCAGGGGAATTTTCAAATACTGACTCATGTGCGCGGCGGGCTCGAAGTCTCACAATAAGGAGTATCCTGGAAAGTACCGGAAGAAGTTACCGGTAGGACGATCGCGAGGAGGCGAATATGCTGATCACTGAGGCAGGATCCCCGGCTCTGCGACCCGTGATCGAAAAAATGTCCGCCTTTTCGGTGGGAAAGATCACAGGGTGAATGGGGGTCAGGGGGGTGCGGATTCAGATCCTGTTGCCCCGGTCGGCGCTACGTTCATGCAGGCCGGAAGGCCGTTCCCCGCAGGAATGCGGGGAACGGCCTTTTCTGGGGCGGGGCCGTGTGCCGTGGTTCGGCGGAGGACGGGTTGTGAAGTCTCCCCTTGAGGTTGGACACGTGGAGACTGGGCGATGCAAGCCCGGAGGAAGCAGCACCAGGTGGGAATCAAGAGCAACATGGCCAAGCGGTACACGGCGGAGTTCAAGCGGGACGCGGTCGCGCTCGTCCGGTCCTCGCCACACCGGAATGTCACCGAGATCGCCCGGGAACTGGGGGGTCAGTCCGGAGGGGCTGCGGGGCTGGGTCAAGCAGGACAGGACCGACCGGGGCGCGGGCCGGCCGGGCGAGCTGACGAGCGCCGAACGCGAGGAGTTCACTCGGTAGCGGCGCCAGACCGTCGAGCAGCAGAAGACGATCGAGATCCTGCGCAAGGCGGCCGCCTATTTCGCGACCGAGACGACACGGTGATCCGCTTCCGTTTCGTTGATGATCACCACGGCGCGTGGGGCGTCAAGCGGATCTGTGCCGTCCTGGGGATCTCCCGGTCGTCGTTCTGTGCCTGGCGGGCCGGCGAGGCCGCCCGCCGGGCCCGCCTGCGCGAGGAGGAACTGCTCGCGGCCGAGATCACCGTGATCCACCTCGCTTCCGGAGTGCCTACGGCGTCCCGCGCGTGCATGCGGAACTTCGCCGCCAGAGCCGGGCAGTCAACCGGAAGAGGGTGGAGCGGATCATGCGCGAGCGCGGCATCACGGTCGTGACCCGGTGCCGGCGCCGTGGCCTGACCCGCCAGGCCCGCAAGCCGGTGTTCGTCCCGGACCTGATCGGGCGCGACTTCACCGCACCCCGCCCCGGAGTGCGGCTGGTCGGCGACATCACCTACCTGCCCATCGGCGACGGCCAGTTCCTCTACCTGGCAACGGTTTTGGATCTGCACTCGAACGGCTCGTGGGCTGGTCGATCGCCGACCACATGCGAACCGAACCCGTCACCGACGCTCTGAAGGCGGCCGCCGCGATCAGGGGTGGTGACCTGCGCGGCGCGGTTTTCCACAGCGACAACGGCGCCCAATGCTGTTCCAAGGACTTCGCGAAGGTCTGCCGCGAACTCGTGTCACCAGAAGCCGTGGGGCCGTGGGCACTTCGGCGGACAACGCCGCCGCGGAGGCGTTCAACGCGACGCTGAAACGCGAGACACTGCAGGGCGCCGAGCGATACCGACCTGAACCGACGTGTCGACCTGTGCGCGGCCCGCGCCGCCGCACAGCCCGACGCGATCGGCGTCGTCCCCTATCAGGGGACGATGACATATGGCGAATGAACCGTCGTGCAAACAGTCTCGCCTGGACGCTCCAGGCGCGCGGGGTGGAGACCGGAGACCGGGTCGCGGTCCTCATGGACCGCTCGGAACTCGGCCCTCGCGGATGTCGTAGACCGCGTTGGACGCACGAATGAACGCCGCAATATAGCCGGAGGCAGACCAGAGCGAGCCGACGAGGCCGATGATCGCCGGCAGTCCGCCGGTGCCACGGCTGGCCTGGAGCTGGGTCACGGCGGTGTGCAGGACGTCACGAGCCGAGCCAGGGGCGAGCTTCTGCAGATTGTCCGGAACGGCGTTGGTCGCCGACGTGCCGGTCAGCCCGAGCAACGAGACCAGCACCAGCAGAGCCGGGAAGATCGCCAGCACGCCGTAGTAGGTCAGCGCCGCGGCCCGGTCGAACAACTCGTCGTCCAGGAACTCCCTGCCGGTAGGTTTGAGCACCGCGAACCAGCCCCCGACGGGAACGTCCGTCGGCCCCTCGGCTCCGGGCCGCCCGCCTCGACAGCCCCAAACGTCGTCGTGGCAGCGCGCTCTTGCTCCTGTTCACGCCGGTGTCTGCGGATCAGTCCCATGCCCCGCGTGTTCGTACCGACTGCCACCCGAACCGGCCAGTGGACCGGGCCGGAAAACGGCCTCGATCCGCGCGACCCCAACGCGGGAAAGTGCTGCGCGACGGCGCCCGCGACCGCCACGCGCAACCGCCTGAGGCCCTGCGCCAGGCCTCCTGCGGCGAGGCCGTCGGGAGGCGGCTGCGCCGGGCGAGATCGAACAGCGCAGGTCTGATGGCCGGGTCGTTACCGACGCACCCCTACTGATGTGGGACTGATCTCCGTAGCATCTCGCCATGGAGCTCGAATTCCGGCACCTCCGGATCATCTGCAGCATCGCGGACAGCGGCAGTCTGACGCGGGCCGCCGCGTCGTTGCGGCTGACCCAGCCCGGTCTCAGTGCCCAGTTGACGCGGATCGAGCGGGCGCTCGGCGGTGAGCTGTTCAGCCGCGCGCAGTCGGGTGTCGTCCCGACCGCCTTCGGGGAGGTGGTGCTGAGCCGGGCACGGGCGCTGCTGCCGACCATCGACGAACTGCTGGAGGCCTCCGCTCTCGCCGCGCGGAGGAGCTGTTCGCCGCACCGTTTCCGGCTCGGCTCCGTCAACGCTCCCCTGCTCGGCGGGTTGATCACGGCGATCAGGTCGCACCATCCGGAGGCCGAGATCAGTTCGCGGGGCCACGGATGCCCCGTCCCGCTCGTCGAGGACATCGCGGGCGGCCGTCTTGAGGCGGCCGTGGTGGGCGACAGCCCCGGTTATGAGCTCGTGCTCCCCCCTGGAGTCACCGTCGAGCCGATCGCCACCGAGCCGCTCTTCGTGGCACTGCCGGCAGCCCATCCGCTGGCGGCGCTGGAGGAGGTCGCGCTGGAGGATCTGGAGGAAGAGGACTGGGCCGCTCCTCGGCCGGACAACGACCGGATCCGTGAGTACTGGTCCAGGACCCTGCTCGTCCTGGGGCATCGCATGCGTGTCGTCCACGAGGCGGAGGGCCGACTCCTCCTGGACATCGTTCGCCACGGCCACGCGGTGAGCTTCTGCCAGGCCACCTTCGAGGAGGTCCCGGGCATCGCCGTACGTCCGATCGCCGGGAATCCGCTCTGGTACCGGCACCTGCTCGCCTGGCACGAGGAGGGGCCGTTGGAAACGTTGGGCCCCTCCCTCGTGCAGGACGTCATCGAGGCGTACCGGACGGCGTGCGCCCGCAGCACGGTCTACCAGGGCTGGCTCGAAAGGCACGACGGCGCCGTGCCGCCGCAGCGCACTGCGGTGGGCGTGTTGAGCAGTGGCGTGCCTCGCTCTGGGTGAGGCGCCCGGTGGTGTGACACGATCCGCGCGGTGGAGCCTGCGGCGGTGCGATGCGGTCGGCGCCTGTCGCACCGGCCGCACCGCCCGTTGGTCGGAGGCGTTCCGGTGCTACCAGAGCTAATCGCAGTGCTCCGGCCTTCAGGCCGGGGGTGAAGCGATTCTGAGTGATGCTCTGACGCGCAGGTCAGACGGGGTGGTTCTGTTGCTCGATGTACTGGCGTAGGACGCTGATCGGCGCGCCGCCGACTGAGCCCGCGAATTACGAGCCGGACCACAGCTTCTGTGCGCGCCAGTAGTGGCGGACCAGTTCGGGGAACTCCTGGCGCATCCTGCGAGAGCTGACGCCCTTGAGGCTGTTGACCAGCTTGGACAGGGCGACCTTCGGGGGGAAGTTCACCAAGAGGTGGACGTGATTGTTCTCGCCGTTGAACTCGACCAACTCCACTTCGAAGTCCGCGCACACGTCTCGCATGATCTCTTCCATCCGCCGTAGGTGGGTGTCAGTGAACACCTTGTGCCGGAACTTCGGGCGCGTGAGGACGCACGGGCGGCCGGTCTGCCGTTCCCGAAGGCAGCCGAGCTGTCGAAGGCTCTGACGGAGGCGAAGAAGACTCCGGAACGGGCTTGGCTGGGGGACGTGTCCGCCGTGGTCCTACAGCAGTCGCTCAGGGATCTTGAGACCGCGTACGGCAACTTCTTCGCCTCCCTCAAGGGCACCCGCAAGGGCCCGAGGATCGCACTGCCCCGGTTCAAGTCCAAGCGGGATAACCGACAGGCCGTCAGGTTCACCGCGAACGCCCGCTGGTCGATCACACCGGGCGGGAAACTGAACCTGCCTAAGGTCGGCCCGGTTCCGGTCAAGTGGTCCCGCGTGCTGCCGGCCACCCCATCCACGGTGACCGTGATCAAGGACGCCGCCGGAAGGTACTTCGCCTCGTTCGTCGTGGAGACCGACCCCGACCTGTTGCCGACCACGGACACGGCCGTGGGCATCGATCTGGGGCTGACCCACTTCGCGGTCCTGTCGGACGGCCGGAAGATCGACTCACCGAAGTTCCTGTGCCGCGCCGAGAGGAAGCTCAAGCGCGCGCAGCAGGCCCTGTCCCGCAAGGCCAGGGGCAGCAGCAACCGCGACAAGCAGCGGGTCAAGGTCGCCAAGGCGCACGCCAAGGTGGCCGACGCCCGGCGCGAGTTCCACCACCAACTCTCCACTGCCCTCGTGCGCGAAAACCAAGCGCTCGCGGTCGAGACACTGGCGGTCAAGGGACTCGCCCGGACCCGCCTCGCCAAGTCGGTACACGACGCCGGATGGTCCGCGTTCCTGAACATGCTGGAATACAAGTCCGGCCGCCACGGACGCGACCTGATCCGCATCGGACGGTTCGAGCCGACATCTCAGGTCTGCTCGCACTGCGGGATCAAGGACGGCCCCAAGCCCCTCCACGTCCGGGAGTGGACCTGTCGGGACTGCGGGACCGTCCACGACCGGGACGTGAACGCGGCCCGGAACATAGCCAAGGCCGCAGGACTTGCGGTCTCAGCCTGTGGAGCGCGAGTAAGACCGGGACTCGTCCCGGCACCGCGCCGTGAAGCAGGAACCCACCCGGACGCCGCGCCATCCGCGCGCAGCGTGGAGGGAATCACCGGCCTTCAGGCCGGTTGAGGAAGTCAAGGGGTCACCACTTGTAGGTCCAGAGGGTGTCGGTGGACGCGTCGGAGGCGTTCACGTAGATCCGGATGCGGGCGGTGTCGTCCTGGAACCACTGGCCGGGTTGCCAGGTCTGCATGTCCAGCGTGGCGCATTTCCCGGTGGGTGGGACGGCTTTGGGGTTGGTGACCACCTGGATCGGCCCGTTGCCGGTGGTGATGGAGGTGTCGACCTTGTAGATGACGACGCCGGTGGCGCAGGCGCTGGAGTCGTTGTAGGCGGCCTTGCGGGACTCGGCGACGTAGGCGGTGGTGGCGCTGGTCTTGATCACCGCCAGCCGGTAGCCGCTGCCCCCGTACTCCAGCCCGGTCAGGGTGGTGGTGTACGTGTTCGCCGTGTCCAGGCAGGACACCCGGCTGTCGGTGATCCACCCGAACTTCCACGCCTCCCAGCCGAAGTACAGCGGGGCCGGTCCGGAGATCTTGCCCATCAGGTCCCAACCGCCGACGTACTGGTTCAGGTCCCCGCTGAAGGCGTACAGGTCGGGCAGGCCGAAGGTGTGGCTGGTCTCGTGGTCGGCGACCTTGTATCCCCAGGACCACATGTCCTGGCCGAAGGTCACCGCCCAGTGGATCAGTACCCAGCTGCTCGTCGGCGGGTTCCAGACCCAGGTCGGGGAGGCGGGGTCCTGGATGAAGGTCGGGGAGTGGCCGATCGCGGTCGCGGTGGCGGTGGGCACGACGTAGAACATGTCGTACTGGGAGAGGTCGACGCCGGCGTTGGCCGCGGCGGTGAGCGCGTCCTTCACGTAGACCTGGTGCGTGGACCAGGAGAAGCCGCGTTCCCAGTTGTAGTCCGTGGAGTTCTTCGGCATGTGGACCCAGTCGGCGTACGGGACCTGGATGTCCAGCGTGGTCTGGCCGTAGGAGGCGTTCCGCATCCAGTCGTTGGCGCCCTTGAGCATGTCATAGTACGACGTGAGGGGCAGGGCGGTGCCGGCGGCGTCGGGGAAGTCGACGTAGATCAGGCCGATGCGCTTGATGCCGATCGGGTTCTGGAACCGGGTGTAGTCGGTCTGCTGGCCCTCGTCGGTGTACCCAGTCGTCCCCTGCAGCGCGCAGGCGGAGGTGCTGCCGTTGTACGCGTGGGCGGGGTGCGCGGGGACGACGACCAGGGCCAGCAGGGCGGCCAGGACGAGGATGAGCGCTGCCGACAGGGGGCGCCGGGGTCTGACTGAGGGGTCCATGGGGGCCTCCGAAGGGATCGATCCGGTGACGAGCCCTGCTGGCTGTGCCCTGGCGGGTAGTCAGCCGGGTGTCCTGTGCGCTCCCGGGTACGGTCGGCTACTGCCGCCGTGCGGGAAGCGTGCAGGCTATCGTCCGGATCGATCATTGCCTTCGGTAGCTCCCAGCCCTCCATCACGTTGCGTTATGGAATCGGAGACCTCCCTTCCGAAGCCCTCTGGGCGTGATCACCTGGGTGCTCCGCCGGGCAGCATCGTCACGGTTCGCTCGGCGGTGAAGAACTGCAGCGCGGCGGTGCCCTGTTCGCGGGCGCCGTGGACGGCCGCCTTGGCGCCGCCGAACGGCAGGTGGAAGTCGACACCGGTGGAGGGCGCGTTGATCCGGATCATGCCTGCGTCCAGGCGGTCGACTGCGGTCAGCGCCAGGTCCAGGTCCTGGGTGTGCACGGAGGTGGCGAGGCTCTGGGGACTGGAGTTGGCCCTTGTGATCGCCTGGTCCAGGTCCGCCGCGGGCAGCAGGACGGCCAGTGGGCCGAAGAACTCCTCGGTCAGCAGCGGGTGCTCCTCCGGGACGCCGGTCAGCAGGGTCGGCTCCAGGAACCATCCCGGCGCGTCGATCCGCTGTCCGCCGGTCACCGTCTCGGCCCCGGCGGCGCGGGCCGAGTCGACCGCGTGGGTGAGCCGGGAGAGCGCGGACTCGTTGATCACCGGGGCGAGTTCGACGTCTGCCAGGGCCTTGGCGATCGCGGCGCGCAGCGGCCGGTACGCGTCACCGACGGCGATCACCCTGCTGGTAGCGGTGCACTTCTGCCCGGCGTATCCGGCGATCGCGGCGGCCAGGTGGGCGGCGGCCTGCTCGATGTCGGCGTCGGGCAGCACCAGCGCGGCGTTCGCGCCGCCCAGTTCTGCCTGTACCGGTACTCCGCGGGCAGTCGTGGTGGCGACGACGGCCCGGCCCACGGCGGTCGAGCCGGTGAACGAGACCACGTCGGCCGAGCGGACCAGTGCGTCACCTTCGTCGGCCCCGCCGGGGACGACGGTGAAGACTCCTTCCGGCAGGGCAAGGAGCTCGGCCGGCCGCAGGGCCAGGGCGGTCGCCTCGGGTGCGGGCTTGAGCACGACGGTGTTGCCGGTGGTCAGTGCGGGCGCGGCCTTCCACGTGGGGATGGCGAGCGGGAAGTTCCACGGGGTGATCAGCCCGGCCACACCGTAGGGACGCCGGCGGGTCAACAGCAGTCCCTCGCCTGCGGCCGGCTCGTGCACCGTGCCGGTGGGTGCGTACGGTGCCTGGGCGTAGTACCGCCAGATCGCGGTGGTGCCGGCCACCTCGGCGCCGGCCTCCGCGAGCGGTTTGCCGACCTCGCGCACGGTCAGCTCGGCCAGTTCGGCGGCGTGTGCCTCGATCGCCTCGGCGGCCTTGCTCAGGGCGGCGGATCGGGCGGCGGCTCCGGCGGCGAGTCAGCCGGGCTGGGCGGCCCGGGCGCGCTCCTCGGCGGTGAGGGTCTGGTACTCGCCGAGCGAGCCGTTGGGGACGACGCCGTCGCAGCCGTTGTCGACCAGCCAGCGGACGTGCTCAGCGTAGGCGTCGTAGTCGACGGACAGGTCGGGGCGCAGCGGCAGCGCGGTGGCGACCATGATGCCCCGCCAGGGCCGGGTGGCGTCATGCGATGCGAAGGACATGCAAGAACTCCTTGTGGGGTGTGACATTTTACTGGCGGGCGGGGGATGGCTTGGGTGATGCCGGCCACTGGGCTCACTGGTCGGCGAGTTGGGCCAGGGGAATGGGGCAGGCCAGCGGTCGGCGGTCGGCGGTCGGCGGTCGGCGTCGGGTGCCGGTGGTCGGCCGGTCAGGCAGGCGACGGCCAGGCCGCACATCCAGCCTTGGCACCAGCCCATGCCGGCGCGGGTGAGGAGCTTGGCGGTGCGGGGGTCGCCGGCGCCAGGTCGGCCACGGCCGCGCGGATGCGGCCGGTCGGGACCTCCTCGCAGCGGCGCACGTCCGTGTCGTCGTGCAGCCAGGCGGTCCAGCCGGTGCCGGGGCAGTGGGCGGCGCCCATGAGTTCCGCGAAGGCGCGGCGGCGGGCGCGGTGGCGGCGAGCGGCAGCCGGCGCCGGGCGTGCGGCCACGGCGTACGCGGCCAGTTCGCCCTCGGCGATCGCCAGGTCGGCGCCGCCGATGCCGCAGGTCTCGCCGGCCGCGTACGGGCCCGGCAGGCTGGTGCGCTGCCGGTCGTCCACGGCCAGGGCCCGCACGCCATCCGCGGTGATTGGCGAGCCGAGGTAGTCGCTCGCCTCGATGACCGAGGGCACGTCGGCTCCGGCCGCTGCCAGGGTGGCCACGACGGCGAGCAGCAGCGGCCCGCTGCCGGCGACGAAGATCCGCCGGCCGGGCAGCGCGAGGCCGCCCTTGAGCATGGCCTGGGCGCCTCCTGCGGTGACCACGCCGGGCAGGGGAACGATGCCCGGCGGGCCGGGACCGGCTCCCGGCCAGGTGTCAATCCTGGCCGGGAGTGTTCGCGCCGGTCGGAGCGGAGCTGCTGTGGGGGTCTCCCTGCAGCGTCACGGCGCGAGCTGAGGGGTGGTCACCGCCGGCTCTACTGCTTGGTGACCTGGATGGTGTCGGAGAGCGGACCCTTGCGCAGCACGTCGATCTTCACCCCGGTGGCGGGGTCGGTGAAGGACTGGCCGGGCTGGTAGGCGGCCATGTCGAGAGCGGTGCAGCCGCTCGGCGGGGTCGCGCCCGGGTTGCCGTTGACCACCTGGACGGGCCCGTATCCCGTCTGGGTGGAGGTGTCGACCTTGTAGATCAGCACGCCGGTGGAGCAGGCTTTGGCGTCCCCGGCGACGGCTCGGCGGGATTCCGCGACGTACGCCGTGTCCTCACCGGTGCGGACCATGGCGATCTTGGTTCCGCCGGGGCGTTCGACGGCCTTCAGGTGGACGGTGCGACTGCCGGAGGCGGGCAGGCAGGCGACCTGGCCGTCGTCGATCCAGCCGAACTTCCAGCGCTCCCAGCCGGTGTGCTGCGGCGCCGGGCCGGCGATGTTACCCATGAGGTCCCAGCCGCCGACGTAGGGGTGGACGTCGGTGCCGCTGAAGGCGTAGAGGTCGGGCAGTCCGAAGGTGTGGGAGGTCTCGTGGTCGGCGACCTTGTAGCCCCAGTGGTACATGTCCTGGCCGAAGGTGATCGCCCACTTGATCCGGGTGCCGTCGGCGGTGATGCCGGCGGTGGTCGGGTCGTAGAGGTAGGTGGGCGAGAAGGTGATCGCGGAGGCGGACTTGGTGGGGACGATGTACAGCATGTCGTACTTGGAGAAGTCCACGTACGGATCGGCGGCCTGGACGGCCTGCTTCACGTACAGCTCCTGCTCGTCGAACGTGATGCCGCGCTGGAATCCGTAGGAGGCGGAGGTCTGCGGCATGGTGATCCACCGCTTCAGCGGATCGATGTCGAGGCGGAGCTTGCCGTAGGAGTCCTGCTTCATCCACTCCTGCGCGGGGGCGAGTTCGCGGTAGTAGTCGTCGACGGATCCGGCGGCCGGTGCGTCGGAGAAGTCGACGAACAGCATCAGCACGTGCTTGGTGCCCAGGGGCTGCTGGAACTGCGTGTAGTCGGTGTTGTGGCCTTCGTCGGTCCAGCCGGTCTTCCCAGGCAGGGCGCAGCCGGAGGCGGGCGCGACGGTGGTGGCCCGGGCGGTATCCGCAAGGGCCGGGGTGGCGGCGACCAGGGGGAGGGTCGCGGCAAGTACGGCGGCGAGGGACTCGAGTCTCATCTCTTCGTTCCTTTCCCACCGCAGGGGCGGGGTGGTGGGGGATCAGATGCGCGCGGCGGCAAGGTCCATCAGGCGGGCGAGGACGCGGTCGCCGGAGGCGGTGACCCCGTCGTGCTCCCACTCGTTGGTGACCCAGGTGCGCAGGGAGCCGACCGTGCGGGCGGTGCGCAGGGACAGGCCGGCGTCCACGTACATGTCGTCGTGGTAGATGGCGGCGGCGATCGGGACCCGGTTCGCGGCGAGTCGGACCGGGTCGTACAGGGCGGGCCAGTCGGTGCGTTCGGCGAGCAGGTGGACGGCCTCGGCGAACGGGCGCAGCCCGGTGATCTCCTCGAACGTCCAGGGGTGGAACATCTCGCCGGTGAACAGCAGGGGGTCGGCGTCCTCGGCGAACTCGGGACGGGTGGCCATGGCCCGGGCGGCGGCCCAGCCGGTGGCGGCTCCGGGGCGGCCGTAGATCGACTCCTGGAGGGCGGCGAAGAGCGGGTTGTCGGTGAAGGCGGTCAGGTTCATCACCTGGTGCAGGAAGGTGGCCGAGGGCTCGCCGTCGAGGTCGAGTGCCTCGTCGAGCAGCCAGTGCAGGCGCTCGAAGCCGTCTCCCATGCCGAGCATCAGGCCGAGGGTGCGCAGCCGCCGTACCGTGAGCCGGTCGCCGTCGGGCAGGTGGACCGGGCTCCGGTCGAGGAGATCGGCCAGCCTGCACACGAGTTGGCGGTCGCCGGGGTAGCGGGCGTAGTACGCGGTCGTCTTCTCCCGGACCCGGGGGTACGTGGCCGCGTAGACGTCGTCGGCGGTGGTGTCGAGGCCGGGCAGGCCGCCGGTGATGTAGCAGGCGCGCAGGCCTTCGGGGGCGAAGGAGAGGTAGCTGAGGGTGACGAAGCCGCCATAGCTCTGTCCGAGGGTCTCCCATGGCTCGTCGCCGCACAGTTGGCGGCGGATCAGTTCGGCGTCGGCGACGATCGAGTCGGCGCGGAAATGGGCGAGGTGGTCGGCCAGCGCGCCGGCCGAGGGGAACCGGGCGGCGGTCCTGGCGGTCAGCGGTGTGGAGCGGCCGGTGCCACGTTGGTCCAGCAGCAGCACCCGGTGGCTCCTGAGCGCGTGGCCGAGCCAGCCGGAGGTGGCGTTCAGCGGGCGGGGGGACTTCCCGCCCGGGCCGCCTTGGAGGTAGAGCAGCCAGGGCAGCCGGTCGTCGGCCCGCGCCGGATCGACGACCTCCCGGGCGAACACCTCGGTGGTTCCCCGCGCGGGGTCGGTGTGGTCGAGCGGCACGTCGAAGGCGTGGTCGGTGATGGCGAGCCCGGACAGCCGGTACTGGGCGCGGATCACGGCGTCCTCTCGGGGTAGTGGCAGGCGACTTGCTGTCCGAGGGCGATCGTCCGCAGCTCGGGGCGTTCGGCGGCGCAGAGTTCACCGGCCTTGGGGCAGCGGGTGCGGAAGCGGCAGCCGCTGGGCGGGTCGAGCGGGCTGGGCAAGTCGCCGTGGAGCACGATCCGCTCCCGCCCGCGTTCGGCGTCCGGGTCGGGCAGGGGCACGGCGGACAGCAGGGCGTGGGTGTACGGGTGCGCGGGGTGGGCGAACAGGGTGTCGCGGTCGGCGGTTTCGACGACCGATCCGAGGTACATCACGGCGATCCGGGTGCTGATCTGGCGCACGGCGCCGAGGTCGTGCGCGATGAACAGGTAACTCAGCCCGTACTCGTCCTGCAGGTCCTTGAGCAGGTTGAGGATCTGCGCCTGGACCGAGACGTCGAGGGCCGAGACCGGTTCGTCGCACACCACCAGCTTCGGGCGCAGGGCCAACGCCCGTGCGATGCCGATGCGTTGGGCCTGTCCGCCGGAGAACTCGTGGGGGTTCCGGTCTGCGTGTTCCGGTCGCAGCCCGACCCGGGTCAGCAACTCCTCGACCGGTTCGCCGGGTTCGAGGCCCTGGTAGCGGGAGGGTGCGGTGAGGATCTGGCGGACGCTCTGGCGGGGGTTGAGCGAGGAGAAGGGATCCTGGAAGACCATCTGCAGCTCGCGGCGGAGCGGGCGCAGGGCCGTCTCGTCCAACCCGGCCAGGTCTTGCCCGGCGAAGTGGATACTGCCCGAGGTGGGCCGTTCCAGGCGGGTGATCAGTTTGGCGACGGTGGACTTGCCGCATCCGGATTCGCCGACCAGGCCGAGGGTCTCGCCGGGCCCGACGGTCAGGGAGACTCCGTCGACGGCTGCGACGTGGCCGGCCAGCCGCCGCGTCAGACCGTGGCGGACCGGGAAGCGCTTGACGAGGTTCCGCGTTTCGAGCAGAACGGTGCGACCGCCTCCTTCCGCTGCTCGCCGGTCCGCCTCACTCACCGTGCTCCTCCTGATGGCTCGCTCGCTCATGTGGTGGCTCCCAGGGTGGGCAGCCGGTCCGGCAGGGGTCCGTCGATGCGCGGGACGCAGGCGAGCAGGCCGCGGGTGTACGGCTCCCGCGGCCGCTGGAAGACGTCCCGCACCGGGCCGCGTTCGACGGCGCGGCCCTGGTGCATCACCACGACCTGGTCGGCCAGCCCGGCGACCACGCCCATGTCGTGGGTGATGAGCATGATGGCCGTGCCGGCCTCCTCCCGTAGCTCGCGCAGCAGTTGGAGGATCTGCGCCTGCACGGTGACGTCGAGCGCGGTGGTCGGCTCGTCGGCGATCAGCAGGTCGGGTTCCAGGCACAGCGCCATCGCGATCATCACGCGCTGGCGCATCCCGCCGGAGAACTCGTGCGGGTACGAGCGGGCCCGTCGTTCCGGCTCGGGGATGCCGACCCGGTCCAGCATGCGCACCGCGACCCGGTGCGCCGCTCTGCGTCCGGCGCGGTGGTGCGCCCGGTAGGCCTCGGCGATCTGGAAGGCCACCGAGTAGTACGGGTTGAGGCAGGACAGCGGGTCCTGGAAGACCATCGCGATCCGGTTGCCTCGCAGTCGGCGCAGCGAGCGCTGGTCGAGTGCGGTCAGCTCCCGACCGTCGAAGTGGATCTCGCCGCTGACCCGGGCGTCGCGCAGCAGGCCGAGGACGGCCAGGCTGGTGACCGACTTGCCGCTGCCGGACTCGCCGACCACGCCGAGCACCTGCCCCGCGTCCAGGTCGAGGTCGAGCCCGTCCACGGCGCGGACTCCGGAGCGGAACTCCACGGCCAGGTCACGTACTGTCAGCAGGGTCATCCGAGGGCCCTCACTCTCGGGTCGAGCACCGCGTACACCAGGTCCACCAGCAGGTTGGCGAGCACCACGAAGGAGGCCGCGAACAGGGTCACCCCGAGGATCACCGGCTGGTCGGCGGAGGCGATCGCATCGGCCGCCAGCTTGCCGACGCCGGGCAGGCCGAACACCGACTCGGTGATCAGCGCGCCGCCGAGCAGCGCGCCCAGGTCCATGCCGAAGATGGTCACGACCGGCATCAGGGCGGGCCGCAGGGCGTGCCGCCGCACGACGGTGATCTCGGGCAGGCCCTTGGCGCGGGCGGTGCGCACGTAGTTCTGGCCCAGGCTCTCCAGCATCTCGCCGCGGGTGACCCGGGCGTAGATCCCGGCGTACAGCATGGCGAGCGTGATCCAGGGCATCACCATCGACCGCGCCCAGCCGACCGGGTCGTCGGTGAACGGCACGACCTGCGGGTACGGCAGCAGTTCTAGCCGCACCACCAGCAGGTACTGCAGCACCAGGGCGGTGAGGTAGATCGGCAGCGACACCCCGCCGAGGGCGGCCGTCATCGCGGCCCGGTCCCACAGGCTGCCGCGGCGCAGGGCCGAGACCACCCCGGCGCCGACGCCGACGGCGAGCCACAGCACGGCGGCACCGATGGCGATCGAGAAGCTGACCGGCAGCCTGCTGGTGAGCAGCTGCCACACCGGCTGGTCGGTCTGGAAGCTGAAGCCCAGGCACGGGAAGGGGCAGTTGACGGCCTGCGCGCCGCTGCCGTACGTCCGGCCGGAGACGATGCCGGCCAGGTAGTCGCCGAACTGGGTGAGCGGCGAGTGGTTCAGCCCGAGGGTGGTGCGGATCTCGGCGATCCGCTCGGGGCTGCACGCCTTGCCGCAGGCGCCCTGCGCCGGGTCGGCGGGCATCAGGTAGAAGACGGCGAAGGTGGCGGCGCAGATCACCAGCAGGATGGCCGCCGTGACGGCCAGTCTGCGCAGGAGGTAGAGGATCATCGTCGCTGGCTCCGGGGGTCGAGCGCGTCACGGACGGCGTCGCCGAGCACGTTGAAGGCGAGCACGGTGACGAACAGGAAGGCGCCGGGGATCAGGAAGTAGGCGGGGTCGGCGGCGTACCAGGGCACGGCGGTGGCGATCATCTGGCCCCAGGAGGCGGTGGGGGCCTGGACGCCAACGCCGAGGAAGGACAGGCCGGCCTCGGTGGCGATGTAGCCGGGGATCGACATGGTGGCCACCACCAGCACCGGTCCGGTCAGGTTGGGCAGCACCTCGCGCAGCAGCAGCGCCCGGCGGGAGGCGCCGAGCACCCGGGCGGCCGCGACGAACTCGCCCCGCGCGAGCACCATCGCCTGCCCGCGCACGATCCGGCCGACGTAAGGCCAGCCGAAGAAGCCGAGGACCACGACCAGCAGCAGCCGGCGGTCCGTGCCCGGCGCCGCCGAGATCAGCGCGATCATGAAGATCAGGCTGGGGAAGGACAGCAGCAGGTCCATCGTGCGGCCGATCGCGGTGTCGACCCACCCGCCGAAGAACCCGGCGACCAGGCCCAGCGCCGTGCCCACCACCACCGAGAACACGGTGGCGAGCACGGCGATCAGCAGGGACACCTGTGCGCCGTACACCACCCGGGCGAGCACGTCCCGGCCGTTGACGGGCTCCACGCCCAGCCAGTGCCGGGCGCTGATCCCGCCCGCCGCGCCCCGCGGCAGGCCGCCGAGCGCCGGGTCCACCGCGTCGCCGTGGAAGGCCGTCGGCGAGCTCCCGGCGATCCAGGTGATCAATGGCGCGGCCAGCGCGACCAGGACCAGCCCGGCCACCACGGCCAGCGCCAGGGCCGCGGAGCGCTGGGCCAACAGCCTTCGGATGACGGTCACTTGCGCAACCCCAGGGAGACCAGGTCGAGCCTGCCGACATAGGCGACCTGCCCGTACGCTCCGGTGACGTTCGGACCGACGAGGATCGGCGCCTTGTCCCACAGGAACGGCACCACCGGGGCGTCCCGCATGATCTGCTCGGCCAGCTGGCCGTACGCCGCCTGGGCCGCGGCCGGGTCGCCCATGGCGGCGATCGTGTCGATCTGCGCGTCGACGGCCGGGGAGTCGTACTGCGCGTAGTTGTTGTTGCCCTGGGCGGTGATCAGGCGGCCGTCGAACACGATCGGCAGGTACGTCGAGGCGCCGGGCCAGTCCGGGGACCAGCCGGCGATCACCAGGTCGTGCTCCTGGGAGGTGTTGCCGACGGTGCTGTAGAAGGCGGAGGAGCTGATCTCGTTGATCTTCACGGTGATGCCGGCCCGGCCGAGCGAGGCCTGGACCGCCTCGGCCTGTGCCTTGCCGGTGGCCGTGGCGGGGGCGTCGAGGGTCAGGGTGAGGTCGGAGGCGTGGCCCGCCTCGGCGAGCAGCGCCTTGGCCTTGTCCGGATCACCCTTGCCGTCCTTGCTCGGGTAGGGGTCCTCGGCCGGGTAGCCGAGGGACGGTGGCAGTAGGCTGGTCGCCAGGTCGCCGGCGATCGGGCCGCCGCGGGTGGTGCGCAGGGCGTCCTTGTCCAGCGCGTAGGCGACGGCCTGGCGCACCCGGACGTCGTCGAGCGGCTTGTGCTTGGTGTTGATGCTCAGGTAGCGGGTGTTGATCGAGTCGCCGGTGACCAGCCGGCTCTTCAGCCGCGGGTCGTTCAGCACCCGCCCGACCGAGGCCGGGCCGATCGGCTCCATCGCGACCGCGTTCGCGTCCTCCCCCTGGCCGGCGATCAGCCGCTGGTCGACCACGGCGGCGTCCAGGCCCAGGTCGATGACGACCTTGTCGGGCATGGCTTTGCGGACGGTGTCGGCGGCCGGGTCCCAGTCGGTGTTGCGGACCAGGGTGAGCTGCTTCTTGGGGTCGAAGCCGTCGATCTTGTACGGGCCGGAGGAGAACGGGCGGGAGTCGTAGTTGACGCCGGTGTCCTTGTCCTGCGGTACCGGGGCGAACATCGGCAGCGACGCCGCCGAGCCGAAGTCGGCCACCGGCTGCTTGAGATGGAAGACGACGGTGCTGGCGTCAGGGGTCCCGATCGAGGCGAGCCCGGCGGGATCCTTGTACGGCCCCTTGTAGCTGTCGCCACCCACCAGCCACATCCGGGCGTACGGGGGGCCTTCGGGCAGCTCGGCGGCGAAGGTCCGCTCCACGCCGTACTTGACGTCCGCGCTGGTGATCGGCCGGCCGTCCTCGAACTTCACACCGGGCTTGAGCGTGAAGGTCCAGGTCCTGGCACCGTCGCTGGGGCGGCCGGTGTCGGTGGCCAGGTCGGGCACGATCTTCCCGCCCGCCTGCCCCGGCGCGGCGGCGAAGGTGGTCAGCGTCCGGTAGATCAGCCGGCCCACGTCCTGCGAGGACGTGACGTAGTTACGTGCCGGATCGAGATGCTCAAGATCGAGCGTGGACAGCACGTGAAGCGTGCCGCCCTTCACCGGGGCCGCACTCGGTCCGCCGGCGACGCCGCTGTCGGATCCCGTGCACCCGGCAACCGACAGCAGCCCCAGGGCCGCACCGAGGGCCAGCCCGACTCTTCGCTGTCTCACGTCTTCTCCTTGCACGATGTGACATTTCATGCGTGGGAGAAGAGTGACCGACCGGGGGACGTCCCAGAAGATCCCAGTGCACCATCACATCGTGTTATGGCCTTCGCACGGGACCTCGCCGTAGATGGCGTAGACGTGCCCGGGGTCGGACTGTCGCTGCCGAGGCCTGAGTTATCGGGCGGGAGGGTTCGGTGCGTTGACGGCGGACCAGGCGTGGCGGTAGTTGGTGGTGATGCGGTTTCCGAGAGCGGCTCACCGAGACCGCCCGCAAGCTGAGCTTCCTCGGACACGTGCGTTCAGCGGGTGTCCGGGTAGTCGGGGCGGGGTCGGGACGGCGGGGCGCCTCATAACACGTCGTTATGGGGAAATGGATGCTGGCGGAGCCGCCCGCCTGCTCAGCATCCTGTCCTGGAGACCGCCACCCACCCATGGAGTGATGATGATGCGTGCGAGGAAATGGGCCACCGTCTGCGCAGGATTCGTGACGTTCGCGGCGTCGATACTCGCCGGCACCACGGCCGAGGCCTCCGTGAGCCCCGGAGGTGGGGCGGACAAGGCAGGTGGCACTGCGGGATCGGTTCACAACCAAGGCCGGGTGAATCTCTATACTCCGGCCTCGAACCAGATCGTCGAGCTGTCGACCAGCTTCGTGGTCCCGCCGATGCCGTCCAAGGTCGGCACCACCTTCCTCTGGCCCGGACTCGAGCCCGTCGACAACGGAGTGAACTTCGAGCCGATCGGCAAGGGGGTGCTGCAGCCGGTCCTGACCTGGGGGCCGAGTTGCGCGCCTGCGGCGGGCAAGCCTGCTGAAGCGTACTCCTCGTGGTGGATCTCCGGACAGTATGTCAACACGCTGGGGAGCCAGCCCGGGGACCAGGGATGCTTCTCGGGAGCGGCAATGCTGGTGAAGCCCGGTGACAAGTTGGAGGTCGACCTGAAACTGGAGTCGGCCAGTGGCCAGTGGGTCCAGACCATCGGCGACAAGGGGAAGCGAGTCTCCTTCAGCTTCGACCTCCAGGGCCAGGCCCAGGACCGCGTGATGTTCTACATCGAGAACTACGACGGCGCCCCGTACGCCGGTCCGCTCTCCTTCTCGCACACGACGGTCACTTTCGCGAAGGCGGACAGCAGCACCTGCCTCAGTTGGGCTGCGGTGCCCGGCGTGTCCGGCGTGCGGTCAGCCAAGCACGGCCGCAAATGCGTCATCAACACCGCGACCGTGGCCCTCTGACCGGTTTGCTCGCCAGGCGGCCATCCCCGAAATCGGCCACCCGCGCTCATGGCCTCGCCAGAGTTGCTCACCTTGGTTCCCCGCCTGTGGGCGGCTGGAGCCACGCAGCCTGGGCTCGGCCAACCCGCATGTCTGGGTGATCGCCGGCGGCCATACCGTCTCGATGGCTTCGGGCAGGCCCTTCAGGCCGTCGCAGACGACCATGCACACGTCCTGGACGCCGCCTGGACGCCCCGGTTCTTGATCTCTGTCAGCACCTGGAGCCAGTACTTGACGCCCTCGCCGCCGTCGCCGGCCCACAGGCCGAGGATGTCGCGGGTGCCGTCGACGGTGACCGCCAGGGCGACGCAGACGGGCCGGTTCGCCACCTGCCCGTCGCGCACCTTCACATGCACGCAGTCGATGAAGATCACCGGACCGACCGGGTCGAGCGGCCGGTTCCGCCACTCCGTCATCCCGTCGATGACCTTGTCGGTGATGGTGGAGATGGTCGTCTTGGACACGCTCGCGCCGTAGACCTCCGCCAGGTGGGCGGAGATGTCGCCGTGCGTCAGGCCGCGCGCGGACAGCGACAGCACCATCTCTCGTCCACGCCGGTCAGGCGGCGCTGCCGCTTCTTGACGATCTGCGGCTCGAAGCTGCCCTCCCGGTCGCGAGGCCCCTCGATCTCGACCGGGCCGACCTCGGTCAGGACGGTCTTCGGCCGTACTCCGTTGCGCGAGTTCCCGCTGCCCGCCCCGGCCGGGTCGTGCTTCTCGTATCCGAGGTGGTCGGTGATCTCGCCCTCCAGGGCGGACTCCAGCACGCGCCTGGTCAGCTGCTGCGGCAGCCCGCCCTCACCGGTCAGCTGCAGGCCACCCGCCCGGGCCCGGTCGACCAGCTGGGCGATCAACTGGTCGTCCAACAGGTCCGCCGGCAGCTCGACCGGCCGGACCTCTTCAACCGCCTCAACGGAGACAGTCACGTCGCTCATCAGGTGCTACTTCCATGATCGGGAGTTGCACCGTTCAAAGTGCAGACCCTGTCTGGCCGGTATCGCCGACTCCTGTCTACGAGCGAAACGCTAGACCCGCCCGCAAGGAATGTCTACTCCGGCGAGCATAGATTTTGCGGCGTCCGGGTGTGAGGTAATCTGCCGCTGCGCGGCGGCGGCAACCCCCCGAGCCGCCGCCGCGCGCGCCAGAATCGCGACCCTGCCCGACCAGGCGTTCAGGTCGACCCTGAACCTGGCGTGGCGGCCGCTGCGAATGCGCGGTGCTGCCCGTTGGGCGAGCTTCCGCACGGTACCGGTGACGGCCATTGCCCGGTCCGGGTCAAGCCGCGGTGGTGAGGTCGGCGCGGCCGAACAACGGCGCGTAGCCGTGGGAAAGGTCGGCGAGGAGACGGTCGTGAGCTGGTCGCCTGCCAGGGCGGCGAGGGCGTAGGAGACGTCCCCGCGGGCGCCGTGAGGCTGGTGTTCAGGGCTCGGGCGACGGCTTCGACGACCCGCATGCGCGCCGACCTGTCACTGGACGCGCTGGAGACGGCGTTGTGGCGGCGGAAGATATTCACCGGCATCCGTCGGACTGGTCGGCGTACTGGTCGTGCTCCGCCGTCCGGTTCCGGCACGGGGGCCGGTGCGCGCACCCCGCGCGACCGGGGCGAACCGCCGCCGACGGCCTGCGGTTCGCCCGGAGCGGATCGTCGTCAGTACTCGGAGCCGCTTCGCAGGTAGGTGCCCGCGGCCTGGAGCCATGCCCCGGGGCTGAAGCAGGCCTCGATCCGGTGGGGCGTGTCCTCGAAGACCCGCAGGACGCGCAGCGCACCACTCGGGTGCAGGTCGTACTCGAAGGTGACGCCGCTGTCCGTGTCGTCCTCGTACTGCAGGTCCAGCGGTCCCTTCGACGGCTCCGCCGGTGCCCGGGCGTCGGTCGAGAGCTTCACGTAGACGGACATCTCTGCGTCCCGCCTTTCCTGTCTGCCCGAGGACTCCGGCCCACGAGGCCGTCCCTCAGGACGCTTCGCCCGGTGGCTCGGGACCGATGCCGGTGGCGATGAGGATCTGCCGTGCCGAGTCGGTTCCGTCGGCCTCGACCGCGCGGGCCATCGCGGCCAGGGCCGCCTCCTGGCTCGCCTGCGGGGGGACGACGAGCAGGCTGAAGTGATCGCGGTCGCCCCGCGTGATGATCACGGTGTCGTCGCCGACCGGATACCGGTCGATGTGCACCGACCGGCCGTCGACGACCAGGCGGGCCGGGACGTCGTCCCAGGCTTCCGTGTCCAGGCCGACGCTCGCCACGGGGCCGAGGTGTTCGGTCAACGCGCGGACCAGGCCAGGCAGTTCGGCGCCGATGTCACGTGAACGCGGCCACCACGCGCCGTCGAGCGCACCTTCGCGTGACTGGGTGGTCTCCAGGCGCAGCAGGACCGTCCCCGGCTGCGCGGCCTGCCGGAACCGGTCCGGCAGAAGCCCGTGGTGCGAGGCACCGGTTTCGTCCGACATGGCTCGCCACCTGTCCGTGGACGCGGGCCGAGCCCGCTGAGCGAGGCCCGGCCCTCAGGGCGCTGCGGCTCGGGCCGCCCCGACATCTCCACGGTACTCCGCCCGCGCCGGACCGATCCGGCCGGTCAGGAGAACCGCGGCGGGGGTGCGGGCGTCTCAGCGCCACTCGATCAGGAACAGGGTCGCGTCGTCGCTCGTACGACCGCCCCGCTTCTCCTTCAGGATGTGGGAAAGCGCGCGCACCACGGCCCGCACCCCGTCCTGCGATCGCTCGACGCGGTTGACCCAGTCGATGAGCTGTTCCTCCCCGAACTGCATCCCGCCGGCCTCGCGCTCCTCGACCAGGCCGTCGGTGAAACCACAGGACCCGGTCACCGTGCCGCCGTCCAGCGCCGCGCGAGGGCCGCTCACCTGGTCTCGGCGCGTTCGTCATGCCGCACCAATGCTGAGGACGACACGGCCGCACCACTGCCACCCGAGGGCCGACCGTGCGGACCGGCTCCCGGTTCGGGCCGAAGTCGGCGGCCGAATGCACGACGACCGTCTCGGGCGGCGCGTGGGTGCCGGGCACCGGGCAGGGCGATCGCCCACCGCAGTACGGAAGCCATGGCGACCTCCTCACCGCCGAGCGTTCGGAGCCCTCCCGCCCCACGGCGGGCGGCCCGACGCCGAACAACCTTGACACCGAGCCACTGAAGCTCTACGAGTGAGGGAGAGGGGTTTGGCCCAGGAATCCGCTCGTGCGGGAGGAGGCCCCGCGATGGCTCGCTCCGTCGGTATCGATCTGGGCACCACGAACTCCGTCGTCTGTGTCCTGGAGGGCGGCGAGCCCACCGTCATCCCCAACGCGGAAGGGGCGCGCACCACCCCGTCAGTCGTGGCGTTCGCCAAGGGCGGCGACGTGCTGGTCGGCGAAGTCGCCAAACGCCAGGCCGTCACGAACGTGGACCGCACCGCCCGCTCCGTCAAACGCCACGTGGGCGACCCGCACTGGCGCTTCCCCGACACCGGCGACGTCGAGGGGAAGCGGTACACCGCGCAGGAGATCTCCGCCCGTGTACTGCAGAAGCTCAAGCGCGACGCCGAGGCCTACCTCGGCGAGGACGTCACCGACGCCGTCGTCACCGTCCCCGCCTACTTCAACGACTCCCAGCGCACCGCCACCAAGGAGGCCGGGGAGATCGCCGGCCTGAAGGTGCTGCGCATCGTCAACGAGCCGACCGCCGCGGCCCTCGCGTACGGGCTGGACAAGGAGAGTGACCAGACGATCCTGGTCTTCGACCTCGGCGGCGGCACCTTCGACGTCTCCCTGCTGGAGATCGGCGAGGGCGTGGTGGAGGTGAAGGCCACCAACGGTGACACCCACCTCGGCGGCGACGACTGGGACCAGAAGATCGTCGACCATCTCGTCCAGCAGTTCAAGAACGGTTACGGCATCGACCTGTCGAAGGACAAGATGGCCGTGCAGCGGCTGCGTGAGGCCGCCGAGAGGGCCAAGATCGAGCTGTCCGCGACGAGCGAGACGACGATCAATCTGCCGTACGTCACGGCCTCCGCCGAGGGCCCGCTGCACCTGGACGAGAAGCTCACCCGCGCCCAGTTCCAGCAGCTCACCGCCGATCTGCTGGAACGCTGCAAGACCCCGTTCCACCAGGCGGTGAAGGACGCCGGGATCAAGGTGTCCGGCATCGACCACGTCATCCTCGTCGGCGGCTCGACCCGTATGCCGGCCGTCACCGGCCTGGTGAAGGAGCTGACCGGCAAGGACCCGCACAAGGGCGTCAACCCGGACGAGGTCGTCGCCATCGGCGCCTCCCTGCAGGCCGGTGTCCTCAAGGGCGAGGTCAAGGACGTCCTGCTGCTCGACGTCACCCCGCTGTCCCTCGGCATCGAGACCAAGGGCGGCATCATGACCAAGCTGATCGAGCGCAACACCACGATCCCCACCCGGCGCTCCGAGATCTTCACGACGGCCGAGGACAACCAGCCGTCCGTGCAGATCCAGGTCTTCCAGGGCGAGCGCGAGATCGCGGCGTACAACAAGAAGCTCGGCATGTTCGAGCTGACCGGCCTGCCGCCGGCGCCGCGCGGCCTGCCGCAGATCGAGGTCACCTTCGACATCGACGCCAACGGCATCATGCACGTCGCCGCCAAGGACCTCGGCACCGGGAAGGAGCAGAGGATGACCGTCACCGGTGGCTCCTCCCTGCCCAAGCAGGACATCGAGCGCATGATGCGCGAGGCCGAGCAGCACGCCGAGGAGGACCGCCGCCGCAAGGAGGCCGCCGAGACCCGCAACCAGGCCGAACACCTCGTCTACTCCACCGAGAAGCTCCTCCAGGACAACCCGGACAAGATCCCCTCAGACGTCACGTCCGAGGTCAACGAAGCCCTGGCGGACCTGAAGGACAAGCTCAAGGGCGAGGACACCACGGCCATCCGCACCTCGATGGAGCGCGCGGCCACCGTCGCACAGAAGATCGGTACCGCCCTCTACGCCCAGGCCGGCGGCCCGCAAGCCGCGGCCGGCACCGGCCCGACGCAGAGCGGCGATGAGGAGGAGGTCGTCGATGCGGAGATCGTCGACGACCAGACACCGAAAGGAGCCACCGGATGAGCCGGCCCGCCGACCCGGGCCGGGGCGACCGCCCTGGGGGGCGTCATACGTGACAGCGGCCACCCTCCAGCCGCGACGACCCGGCCCCGCTCCGACAGGCCCGCAGCGAGATGTGGTGCATGACGTCGGCGAACGGGACGATCAGGCGCAGTCCCGGCTCGCGTGCTCCGGTGATCCGGCCGAACCGGAAGACGACCCCCTTCTCGTACTGGCGGACGATACGGATCGACATCGCGAGCCCGATCAGGACCAGGATGACCAGCACCACCAGGACTGCGATCACGGCAGTCCTTTCGGCTTCCTTCGACTGCGGACCTGCGTCGACAGCCAGGTCCGGGAAACGCGTCGCCGCGAGCAGAGCGACCGGGAGGCGCGGGACCGGTTTTCGGTCCTACCGTGAGCCTTCCCCGCATCCGGTGCCGTTGACAGGGCCGAACGGGCCTGCTCCTGTCGTGACCGGCCGCCCAAGTGCAGGATCCTCTGCACCGACAGGTTGGCGATGGCGCCCCCAGGACGCAGCCGTCGCCGCAATGCGGACCGGATCGGGGCGGGCCGACGAACGCGAGTAGCCGTCGCCTCGCCCACAACCACACCCGGGGGCGACCATCCGCAGGCAACGCGTCGCACCCGAGTGGGGAGTACACAGCATCCATCCACCCCCCGGCTCGTGCCGATGCCCCGCCGCTGCGCCACTCGGCGTGGCACGACGGAGAGAAGCGGCGGCTCCGGCTTCTCCGGCATCGCAGCCGAGCACCGGGTCCGCCCGCGGACCACGAATCCCATCGAGACACCGCCCGCCACGGTACGGTTCGAACACGGACCGATGTCCTACCCGCTGTTCACCGGCATCCGTCGGACTGGCCGGCGTACTGGTCGTGCTCCGCCGTCCGGTTCCGGCACGGGGGCCGGTGCGCGCACCCCGCGCGACCGGGGCGAACCGCCGCCGACGGCCTGCGGTTCGCCCGGAGCGGATCGTCGTCAGTACTCGGAGCCGCTTCGCAGGTAGGTGCCCGCGGCCTGGAGCCATGCCCCGGGGCTGAAGCAGGCCTCGATCCGGTGGGGCGTGTCCTCGAAGACCCGCAGGACGCGCAGCGCACCACTCGGGTGCAGGTCGTACTCGAAGGTGACGCCGCTGTCCGTGTCGTCCTCGTACTGCAGGTCCAGCGGTCCCTTCGACGGCTCCGCCGGCGCGCGGGCGTCGGCCGAGAGCTTCACGTAGACGGACATCTCTGCGTCCCGCCTTCCTGTCCGCCCGAGGAGCCCGGCCCATGAGGGGCGTGCCTCAGGACTCTTCGCGCCCGGGACCGATGCCGGTGGCGACGAGGATCTGCCGTGCCGAGTCGGTTCCGTCGGCCTCGACCGCGCGGGCCATCGCAGCCAGGGCCGTCTCCTGGCCGCCGGGGACGACGAGCAGGATGAAGTGGTCGCGGTCGCCCCGCGTGACGATCACCGTGTCGTCACCGGTACCGGTCGATGTGCACCGACCGGCCCTCGACGACCAGCCGGGCCGGCGCGTCGTCCCAGGCTTCCGCGTCCAGCCCGACGCTCGCCGCGGGCCGGAGTGTTCAGTCAACGCCCTGACCAGACCGGGGAGTTCGGCGCCGACGTCCCGTGACCGCGGCCACCATGCGCCGTCGAGCACACCCTCGCGCGACTGTGTGGGCTCCAGACGCAGCAGGACGGTCCCCGGCTTCGCGGCCTGCCGGAACCGGTCCGGCAGAAGTCCCGGGAACACGGCACCGGTTTCGTCCGACATGGCGCGCCACCTGTCCGTGGACGCACGCCGGCCCCGCCGGGCGAGGGCCGACCAAGGGAACGGCGGCCGGGCCGCCCCATATCCCCACGGTACCCCGCCCGTACCCCGCCGACCCGGCCGGTGGGGACAGCCCGCGCGGGGTGCCGGCCTCTCAACGCCATTCGATCGCGAACAGGGCGGCATCGTCGCTCGTGCGACCCGCTGCTCGATGAGCGGTCCCGGAGACGTGAGCCCATATCCACGGCGAGGAGCGGAGCCCCGGCGTCTAGGAAGCAGGCTCGCCCCAGTTGACGCGTTCTACGGCATGAGGCGGGAACGACACCCGAGATCCGTCCGCCTGAGTGACGTGCACCCATCCGCGCTCGTCGATGCGAACTATGCCCTTGACCGACTCGCCCAGCGCGACGCCGGGGCTGACATATCCCGCCTCGTGGGCCAGATGCACCGTCCCGGGGTTCGCTTCGAGGCTTGCCATGACCCGATTGTCCAGGTCCGATCCCGGGTCCGCCACCGGAGCCCTGTCGTGCCGCGCACCCGTCCGACCCTCACGGCCCGCCCCCAGGGGACCCGGTGCCCACCCCCGTGCCCTGGTCAGGCCGGGCCGCCGTCCGGTGCGCCCGACCGCATCCGAGCGGAGCGCTGCGGATGCGTCGGTGCCGGTGCGGGCATTGGCCGGGTCGGGCGCCGCGGTCATCAGCCACTCGGCGGCGGCCGAGGCCCCGTCCTCGGGGGAATTACCAGGAGCTCCAGGCGGAGCGGGACGAAGGAGCACACCATCACCTCGTCCGCGTCCTGCTCCTGCTCGAACCATCCGACGTGGATGACGTGGCCTTCGACGGGACCCGCCGGGGGATGACCAGCCGATGTGTCGGATTCACGGTGACAGGTGTGATCTCCCCCCATGTGGGGCCAGTGCTGCCGCCAGCGGGGGGAGTTCGTGCAGGAGGTCGTGCGAGCGGGGCCGCCGGGCGCCGTCCAGTCGTCCCGGGGTGGCTCCTTCCGGTGTCAGTGAGAGGCGCACCGGCGGTTCCGGCCCCGGTGGCTGGGCAGCGGTGGGATCGGAGGCCGCCCGGTCATACCGAACACCCGTCCTGGACTCGTTGTTGTGGACGGCCTGGTGCGGGCGCCTGGCACCGCAGGAATCGCGCAGGTCGTCGACGGTGAGTCCTTCCACCGTCGGCTCCCTGCCTTGCCTCAAGATGGACCGGCGAACGTCTCACCAGCACCTCCCCTGTCCCGGCATGGCGCCGGCCCTGACCCGCGGCACTTCAGCCAGGCAGGATCTTGCCGCTGTCGGGTGCGGCCCAAGGTATTTATCGGATGACGGTCAAACATGAGCGTGCGGTAATTTTTGAAAAAGAATTCATGTGCAAGAGGTGCTCGGATTCCAGCAGCGCGGAGTATTCTGGAAAGTGCCGGGAGAAGTAACCGGTGGGACGATCGCGAGGAGGCGAATATGTGGATCAATGAGGCAGGATTCCTGGATCCGCGACTCGTGATCTCGCGAGTGTCTGCCCTTTCGGCGGGAAGATCATAGGGTTGCGGGGGCGTGGATTCAGATCCTGTTGTCCCGGCCGGTGTTACGTTTGCGCAGGCCGGAAAGGTCACCTCCGCAGCAATGCGGGGGCGGCCTTTTTTGTGGGGCGGTCGAGTGTAATGGTCTGCGTGGGAGGCCGGTGGCTCCCGTCACTACTGCCTGTCGGTGGACGATGCAGAATTCCTTGATCTGGAGGCCGACCGTCGCGGCCGCGCTGTTCCGAAGAGCGACATCGGGGGCTCTGGAGCGGAGGAAGTCTCATTGTCCTGGGTGAGCGGATCACTTTCGATCTCCCGCTCGCGTGCTGGCTCTCACGCGCTTCTCACGGATTGGGTGTCATGGGGTGGCATCAGGCGTCATGGAGGTTGGACGTGAAGGGCCCTGACCTGCGAGGCTTGGACTGGTGGACATTGGTCGGACATCCGTCCGACCGCTGGGGGTCAAGGGGTCGCAGGGTTCAAATCCTGTCGTCCCGACTGTAAAGTCGCAGGTCAGAGGCGGTTTACTCGCGTAGAGTAAGCCGCCTTTTGGCGGTTTTCGGACGCGGCATATCGGGCAATTGCCGCTATTGCCATCCTTCGATTGCTGGGATGTATCGCTGTTTTTCCTGTGGTGCGAAGGTATCAATCCCTTTCTGGAACGAATGCATGAACTCGGGCGCTGTGGCGCACTTGACCGCCCGAAAAGCGGGGTCAAGTGGGTAACGCACCCCTGAATGGGGCACGTTGACGGTTGATCAGCTGGGGGTGCTTTGGCGAGCGAAGGCGTCTTCCCGAGGGACTTGGATGCGCTCCGTTACCAGTGGCCGGGGATCTTCCCGGCGGCGCGGAGCTGCTCGGCGAGGTGCTTGGTGAACGCTTCGCCAGCCTTGGTGAGTTCGCGGAGGTCGGGGTGGAGGTAGCGCTGGGTGGTGGTGCTGTCCTTGTGGCCGGCGATCTGCTGGAGCATCGAAGGCAGGATTCCGGCGTCGGCCATCCAGGTCAGGCCGGTGTGGCGCAGGTCGTGGTGGCTCAGGTGCTCGTAGCCGAGGTTGCGGGTGACGTCGTTCCGGTGGGTGGCGTCGCGCAGGACGGCGGTGCTGATGCGGCCACCGCGGGGGCCGGTGTAGAGGCGGGCGTTCGGATTGCCGGGTCGCTTCGAGGCGGCAGATGATCAGTGGGCGCAGTGGTTCGATGATCGGGATGTAGCGGGCGGTCTTGCCTTTGGTGTGTTTGTCGACGAGGCCGCCGGGTGCGGGGGTGGTCTGCCGTCGGCAGGTGAGGAGCCAGGTGCGGACGTTGATGTCGCAGGCTCGGACTCCTGAGACCTCGCCGATGCGGGTGGCGGTGCAGGCGCCGTGGATGACGACGTCGCCCCAGCCGCGGTAGTCGCCCCAGCCGCGGTAGTGGTTGTAGGAGGCGTCGATCAGGGCTTCGGCGAGTTCGGTGAGGGCATCCCAGTCCCGCAGGGCGAGAAGGCGGGGGTCCAGCAGTTCGTCCTCGGCCTGCTGGTACTTCTGCTGCCAGCCTTTGACGTGGGCGGGCGCGTGCTCGATGAGGCCGTCCATGACGGCCTGCCCGAGGATGCGGTAGAGCATGGCGAGGGTGTTCTTGATCGTTGAGCGGCCGCAGCCCTCCGAAATCCAGCTGTCGACCGCGTTGGCGATCGTGCTGGTGGTGACCAGGCTGACCGGAAGGTGCCCGAGGTCGGGCTCGATCCGGTGGTGCCATCCGGCCAGGTAGGGGATATGGGTCGTGGTCTCAAGGTCGGCCAGGATGGCCGGGAGGCGGCGGTCGACGTACTCCGCCAGCGGCATCGAGGGCAGGGATGGGAGCAGCGGGCTGCCGGTGGCGTCGGCCAGAATGGTCAGCCATTGGGTGACCAGCGCCGGGTCGAGCCCGTTGCGGACGGCCTGCGCCAGGAAGTCGGCCCAGGCGTGCGTCTGGGCCGGGGCGACCGATGGCGGGGGCGTTGGCATCGGCCGGGGCATGGGTGCCTGGGTGAGGCGCGCGGTGCGCGACGGCCGGGCGGACTGCGGGGTCGGTTCTCGGGCGGGCGCCTTCGGTGGTGATGTCGATGTACTCATATGGCATAGTCGCGCTGAACCTGGCTTGACTGCTTGATGCCGTCATGGTGTCATCGCGGCATGCTGTACCAGACACCGGCGCTGCAGGAAGCCGATCAAGCCGTTCTGGACGAGATCGCGCAGATGCGCGACCGTCTGCGCCTGCACCTGCGCACACCCCGGCGCTGGGAAGGCCAGCTGAGGCGTAACCTCACGGCGCGGGCCATCGCCGGGTCGAACACGATCGAGGGCTACGCGGCGAGCGTGTCGGACGTCGAGGACATCATGGTCGGCGAGGCACCGATCGATGCGAACGACACCGTCGCGGTCGAGATCGAGGGCTGCCGCCAGGCGATGACCTACATCCAACGCCTGGCCGACGCCAGCGAGGACTTCGAGTACAGCAAGGGGTTGCTGAACGCGCTGCACTTCATGATGCAGGGCCACCACCTGCTCAAGCGGCCCGGCTGGTGGCGCACCGGCCCGGTCTACGTGACCTCGGCCGAGGACCCGACCATCGCCGCCTACACCGCACCTGGCGCCGATCAGGTGCCGGAGCTGACCGCCGAACTGGTGGACTGGCTCAACGAGGGCGACCTTGAGACCCCTGGTCTCGTGCGAGCGTCGATGGCACACCTGAACCTGGTCGCGATCCACCCATGGCCGGACGGCAACGGGCGGATGTCCCGCGCCCTGCACACCCTGGTCCTCGCCAGAGAAGGGATCATGGCGCCCGAGTTCTCCAGCATCGAGGAATGGCTCGGCCGCGCCCGCAACACCTACCGCTACTACGACGTCCTCGCTGAGGTCGGCGGCCCCGTCTGGACCCCCGACCGCGACACCCTGCCCTGGGTCAGGTTCTGCCTGCGCGCCCACCACCAGCAGGCCCAGAGCGTCGAGCGGCAGGTCAACACCACCCGAGACGTCTGGACCGCCCTCGACGAAGCGATCGAGCAGCGCGGCTGGCCCGACCGCATGCTCTACGCCCTCTACCCCGCTGCCATGGGCAACCGCCTGCGCCGCGCCACATACCAGGCCGATGCCGAAATCAGCGAACAGCAGGCCCAACGCGACATCCGTGAACTCGTCCGCGCCAGCTGGCTCACCGCCAAGGGCGAGGCCCAGGGCCGCTACTACACCGCCGGCCCGGACCTGCCCGAGGAAATCACGCGCGGAGTTCGTGAGCCCAGGCCGCTGCGTGACCCCTACGCGTGACTCAGCAGGTGCGGGGGACGCTCGAGCTCACCAGCGTCGGCCTCGGATCTTTCCGTTGCCGGGCCGGTACGCATCCTTAACGATCTGTGCGAGGTCGTCCTCGCTGAACATGCGGTGGCTGCCGATCTGCCGGTGAGGGATGCGGCCGGCGGCGGACTCCGAACGAAGCCAGGCGACGCCCACGCCCAGGCGCTTCGCGGCTTCCGTGACGGAGTGCAGCAGGGGTTCGTCGCTCTTGGGCGTGTCGTTGGCTGAGGGACCTGTGGGCTTGTGCTTGGGCTCGGGCAGTCCGGTGTGCACGTTGAGCGCGGCAGCCTCCGCGGCGGCGAGGAGCACGCCGAGTCCGCGCAGGCGAGCCGCGTCGCCGATTCCGTCGTTGGGCCCGGGCAGGCCCAGGGCGCGGCGGGCCTGTGTGGCCGGATCGTCGGAGGGCAGCAGAAGGGAGGCGAGTCGATAGTCCTCCTCGGTCATCGGAGCGTTGGCCTCGAATGCCTTGAAGAGTCGTAGTCGTTCGGTCTGCAGCGCGCCCTTGTCCAGGCTTCGGATACTCTCGCGCAGTTCTTCCCAGCCCGTGTGGGCCTGTACGGCGGCCAGAGCGTAAGAGGTCACATCCGTGCCCGGGTTGGCCTTCACCCGGCGGTGCTGGTAACAGACGTCCATCCCTGACTCGACCGGGACCTTGCATGGGAAGCCGTAGAACGAAGCGACCGGTTCGGGACAGCGCGGCCTGTCACGGGCGAGTGAACGGTCTGTTCCTGCCCGGATCTGGCGGATCTGCTCCGCCGCGTTCTTCAACGCCGGATTGGGGACACCCCACGCCTTCGCGGCCTCCAAGGGGCTGAGGTGATCCAGCCTGCGCATGCGCTCCATCGGCGTTCCTGCATCGCCCATGGGCCGTCCTCCGTGGTTGTCAGAGGTCGTATCGTTCCCGTCGCGTGATGCTGCCGTCCGGAGCTGACCGAGCTTGGTCGGCATATGCGTGAGGGCGCCTGCTCATAGTTCGTGTTGGTTCGTTCTCCAGCGAACCCTGCTCGTGGCGTGGGCAGCGGTGCACCGGCAACGACGCACTGGCCGAGCGATCACGTTCTGTGGCTGATGGGTGGTTGACCGTCGATGGCGTTGCGATAGCTCAGACGCATAGAGGGCCCCGCCTCCGCTTCCACGCTCAGGGCGCTACGGGTTCGGCCCACGCGCCCGTCGCCCAGCGCGCCGACGGCAACCACCGGTCGGTGACCGTCCATGTCTCGGACAACCAGGTCGACAGGCCGGTCCATGGTCCAGTTGTCGAGACCGATCCAGCGTTCGAAGCAGCGGACGCGAGTGCTGCCGTCGGGTACGGTGATCGGCAGAGCCGGGTCCGGGCCGCCGACAGCATTGGCGGAACCAGCCACGGTAGATACTTTCCCCGCCTTCCGGGGGCGCGTCAGTAGCGTGCCCACCAGCGGAACTCCACACCTGCCGCGAGCCCAAACGACCTTCTCCACTCCACGCTCAGGGTTCTCGCCAATGAGGCGCTGGCTCATGACCCGCCGACTCATCGGCGAGAGCACACCGACCTGGCACGGAAGATGAACCTCGGAATCAGGGTGAAACGCCCAGTGAGCCTCGCCGCCGTCGACGGTCCCACCACGTCGGCATCCGGCCCGGGGATGCTGCCGTTCATCACCAGAGGCTCTGCAGATCGGCCTGGAGCGACCCGCGTGCCGTTGTCCGGCGGGTGCCCGAGTGCGCCCGGAAAGCGACCCGAAGCCGCCCGGGCGGGGTGGTTGGATGGGAGGGCGGATCCAGCTTGTCGCCGCCGTCGGCGCGGTGCGATCCTCTCCGACATGCTGCACAGCGACCTGCCGGACCACGCGTCAGTTCTCAGGGAGGTGCGGGAATTGCGGCGAGTCGGCCTGGTGCGGCTGCGTGAGCTGGAGCTCCCGGCGCTGGCCCGGGCCGCAGACATGATTGACCTGCCGGCCGGGCGGGAGTCGCGGCCCGCCTCTGTGGAGCGGCTGCTGCGGCTGGCGGTGACGCGAATCGATCCCGGCAACCTTCACACGGCCGCCGAGTACAGCCTCGGCCTGGCCCAGGGCACTCGCGACTGGCCGCCCGCCGACCGTCGGAAGCATGCCGCGGGCGTGTACGGGGTGAGCGTGGAGCGATTCCGCAAGCACCACGAGGCGCTGGTGCTGGGTGAGGTCGCCGAGTAGGTGATTCGGATGGCCGCACGGGCGGGGCAGCCGGGTCGGGCAGCGCTGTCGCGCCAGGCGGACCAGGCGGGGGAGGCGGTGGACGTTGGGCCGCTCTCGCCCGCGTCGTCGGGTCACCGGTCGCTGCGGGTCCGGGTGGGCGATCGGACCGCGCTGGTGACGGTGCACGTCCACCCCGTCGATCTGTTGCGCGATGTGGACGTCGTTGTCTCGCCGACCAACACCTATCTGGCGCTGCCGGAGCCGTACAAGTCGTCGGTGTCGGCGTCGCTTCGGCGGGTGGGAGCGCTGCGCGGGTCGACCGGGGAGCTCGTCGAGGACCTGGTGCACGAGGAGTTGCGGAGGTGGGCCGTCCGGCACGGGGCGCCGGGCCGGGCGGTCCTGCCGGGAACCGTGGCGGCGGTCGGGGCGGGGGCGCTGGTGGAGCAGGGTGTTCGGCGGATCTATCACGCCGCGGTGGCGGTCCCGCGCCTCGGGACGAACGACTACGATGTGCTGCCGGCGGACGTGACCCGGGCGGTCGCCCGGGCGCTCGCCGTGCTTGCCGAGGAACACCGGCAGTTCGATCCTCCGCTGCGCTCGATCTGTCTTCCGTTGCTCGGTTCCGGCCGAGGCGGGCTGCCGTACGAGGTCAGTCTCGGCATGCTCTGGGCCGCGGTGGAGGCCGAACTGATCCGCGGTGCGAAGTGGGAGGTGCACCTCGTGGTGCGGCGGGCTGTCGCCGCAGATCTGATCGAACGTCAACTCATGGCCGTGAAGGCGGTCGACGGAAGGATCCGATGAACCCGTACCAGGTGCTTGCGGCCGCCGCCGCCGACTGGGACCGGTTGGCCGGCCTGCTGGAACCCGCGCCGGGCCGCCAACTGGAGTTGCGGCTGCAGGCGTTGAGATTTGCCGAGCAGAACGGGCCGGCCCGGCTGCAGGCGGCCGAGGAGGCGGCACGGCTGCTGCTGGAAGCGCTGCCGGACGCCGAGTCCGGACGGCTCGACGATGTGTCCGGTGCCCGGTTTGCCGGGGACCCGCAGGACCGGTCGTACCTCGGCTTCCAAGCGGACGACCTAGCCGTGCTGGTGCTCGACGGCCACCGCATGGTCGGCCCGGTGCTCGGTCCGATCCGGGTGAGGATCCTGGCCGTACCGGCGCTCGACCCCGACGAGGTGCGGCTGCTGGGCGGTGATCCAGGCGCTGCCGGGCTGCTGAGGTTGACCGGGCCCGGCGGGAGGCTGCGGCTGCCCGGCTTCCAGTTCGGCGTCGCGGGCACGCCGTTGCCGACGGTGGTGGAGGTCAACACCGTTCTGGACGCCGAACGCGACCCGTGGGGCGTCGCGGACTGGTGGCTGTCGGCCAATGCGTGGCTGGGCGGCAACCCCGCCGACCTGCTCGGCGCCGGGCGGGACGGCCAGCTCGTGGACGCGGCACGGTACCTGTCGGAGGAGGAGTAACCGGATGGCGAACACCAGGCCCCCGCGGGTGCTGCCGGGTACGCCCGCCAAGCTGACCCTGCCGGCCGGCACCCCGCTGTACCGGCTGCACGCGGCCCGCCACCCGGCGACCGCGTTCAATCCCGTACCCGCCCACTGCCTCTACGGCGGCGGCCGTTTCGACGCGACCAGGTGCGACCCGTTCGGCTATCTCTACGCCGGGCTCACCGCGGAGTCGGCGGTGTGCGAGTCGCTGCTGCGGTCGGTTCCGTTCGATCCGGGCGGGACGCCGCGGCTGGTGCCGAGGGTCGCGATGCGCGGCCGCCGGCTGTCCTTCCTGCGGCTGGCCGCAGAGCTGGACGTGGTGTCCCTGGTGACCGGCCGGGAGCTGGCGAGTGTCGCCCAGGACTCCTGGCTTGTCCAGGCGGAGGCCAACGAGTACCCGTTCACCCGTGACTGGGGTCATTGGATCCGTGAGCACACCGACCTGTGGGCGCAGGGCTTCCTCTGGCCGTCCAAGCGTGAGCCCGGCGACCGGGTGGTGGTCCTGTTCGGTGACCGCTGCGTGCCGGACGTGATCGAGGAGACGGGCGTCCCGCCGGTCGACTTCGACACCGCCGAGGGGGAGAGGCGGCTCAACTCCTTGCTGGAGCCCTACCACACGAGGATCGCCCCGTGACGCCGGAGCGGGCGATGGACCCGGACCCGGACCCAGACGAGGTCTCCGACGACGAACTGCGCGCCGAGCGGGACGAGTTGCTGGAGCAGCTGGCAGGTCTGCGGGCGGACGACCCACAGGTGCCGACGGCGTGGGCGGTCGCCGGGGACTTCAGCTACCAGCTCTTCCTGCGGCAGGCACGCCCGGAGGACCTGGACCTGGCGGACGAGGCGTTCGAGCGGGCCTTCGCCCGGCCCGGCGACGAGGGGATCGACGACGAGGAGATCTGGGACGCCTGGCGGATCCTCCGCGCTCGCGTGCTGCTGTTCCGGTACGACGGCTGGCCGCAACCCGAACTGCTCGACCGGGCCTGGGCGTTGCTGGTCGACGGCCTGGCCGAACCGGTCGCCGGGTCGTCGTTCGAGCACCTCAGGATGCTCGGCAGGTACCTGGTGGCCCGGCTCGCCCGGTTGCGGTGGGTGCAGGCCGACGACCGGCCCGCCCCGCAACGGGCGGCTCTGCTCTCCGAGGCGCTGCGCCGGTACGACGCCGCGCTCGACGACCACGCACCCGGCAGCCCGGAGGCCGCCGAACTGCACGGGGAGGCCGGTGCACTGCACCACGAGCGGTACCGGACCGGCGGTGACCTGCCCGACGCGCAGGCCTCCGTCCGGCATTTCCGCGCGGCTCTCGAGGCGGCCACGCCGGACAGCGACGTCCCGCTGCTGCGCTACGGACTCGCCACCGCCCAGATGGTGCACGGCCAGCGCGCCCGGGACCGGGAAATGCTGACGGAGGCCCGGACCCAGTTCGGCCGAGCGCTGGTCGAGGCGGGCGAGCCGCGAGATGCTGCACGAGACGCTCGGGCGGTGGCGCGAGACCCTGCTCGGCGACGACGAGGCCCGGGCCGCCCAGGTACGCCGGTGGCGTGCGGAGCTCGACAGCCTGCGCGCGCCGTCGGCCGCCGGCGAGTTCCCCCGGCTCTCGCAGGTGTCCCCGCAGTGGCCGCAGTTGGACGCCGTACTCGCCTCGGCCCGGGCCCAGCAGGCGATCTTCGCCAAGTACACCGCGATGATGGCGGGCGAGTCCGTCCCGTCCGAGCGGCTCGAGGACGCCATCGACGACATCCTGGACCGGTTGGTCTCGGAGTACGACAACGAGGAGCTGCCGCTCCGCCGCGACCTGGCGTTCAACCAGGCGGTGGTGGCGTGCGACGGCGACCTGGACGCCGCGAGGCACGCCGTGGACGTGGACTCCGCTTCGCTGGAGGAGACGCTCGACTACCTCACCATCCAGTCCACCGCGGCGCTCAACCCCTCGGCCATTGGTGCTTCGGCCTCCACCCAGCGGCTCGCCGTCGCCGCCTGCCACGAGTGGTTCGCGCAGGCCCACGCCGGCTTCAGCCGGGACTACCGGATGGCCGAACCGCCGGACGTCCACGCGGTGTTCGCCACCAGCCACACCTTCGGGGCCCAGGTCTTCAACCTGCCGCAGTGGGCGGGTTCGTTCAACACCCCGCTCCCAGCCCTGGAACAGTCGCTCGCCCAGCACTGGGACCAGCACACTGCCCCCTTCCTGGCCTCGCTGGCCTACCCGCTGACGCGCCAACTGGTCATGCTCGGCGGCGCGATCGCGCTGCTGCTGTTCGTCGTCGGCCCGATGAGCATCGCGGTCGCCCTCGGCCTGGCCGTCCTGGCCGGCAGTATCTGCGGACTGGTGCTGTACACCCGCTCCCAGGCCGCCCGGAAGGCCATGGAATCGGCCAAGCAGCTGCTGGCGCGCGCCAAGAACGACTCCATCCACCAACTGCGCGGCGCCTGCGCCGAGTACACGGACTGGAAGACCGCCTACCGGAACGCGGACCAGGTGGAGACCCGGACCCGCGAGTTCATCGGCTCACTGGCCGCCGCCGGCCACGCCCACAGCCCGTTCGACGGGCGCACCGTCCGACCCGCCGCCGCCACGCCGCAGTCCGGAGGAACGCCATGACCACGCCCTACCCCGCCCCGCCACCACCGCGTCGCCCCGCCGCCTCCCCGTGGGCGGCCAGCCCCAAGCCCACCACGGAGCGGGCCACCAGTCGGCTGCGCCGGATCGTCGAGGGCCTGCCGGACTGGGAACCGCTGCCGCCCGGCGAGGTGACGGTGCGCCGCCCCGGAAGCGGGCTGTGACACCGGCCTGGCGGCGGCGCGTGACACTGGCCAGGCAGCAGGCAGTGCGAACACCCGGACCACTCGGCGGCCCGTACCACGCCTGGGCCGACTTCCTGGAACGCTGGTCGGCGGGCGAGCCGGTCGACGACACCGGCCTGCCCGCACTCACGCCCACCGACTTCCCCGAGGACACCTGGCAGCGGCTCGGGGCGCGGATCAGGGAAGCGCTCCAACAGCGCCTCCAGGCATGGGCGGACGCGCTCGTCGCGGCTGTCAACGCGGCCGACGACGAGTTCGCCGCGGGCCGCGCCCTCACCCAGGCACGCACCGGGCTGCACCGGATCCGGGTGCTCGCCGGCCACCCGCAGCTCCCGGCCGACCTGAAGGAGAAGCTGACCGCGATCATCGACGAGCAGACCCGCCGGGCCCAGCAGGACTTGGAACGCGAGCTGGAGCGCCGGGCGTCGCGCGAGCACGACCGACAGGCCGTCGACGCCCGCCGCCGCACCCTGCGCGACAACCCGCTCACCGCCGTCATCACCGCCACGCCCCCGGCCGACCCGGGCGGCTGGTCCTACGACCCCGCCGACGGGCCGCGCCGCCGCATCGTGCCGGGCTGACCGCGTCTTCGACCCGCCGTCCTACCGCCGTCCCGCCGAACCGAGACCCGAGGCCCAGATGTCCAACTACGCCGAGAGCCGAGACGACCTCGACAACTACCTCACTGCCCGAGTACCGGTGATCGGCCTGCGTACCATCGAGCAGCAGCGGGCGCTGCGGCTGGTGAAGGAGGTGGCGACCCGGTCGCGCCGTAGCAGCCAGCCGTTCTGGATCTACACCAGGGCCACCGGCCTGCGCGACCTGCGCTCCAACGCCACCGTCCAGGACGACCGCTCCCTGACCGGTGCCATGGAGTTCGCCGCCGCCCAGTTCACCAGCCGCCCGCAGGCCACCCTGATCCTGGTCGACCCGGACGGGCTGGAGACCGACACCCACTTCACCCGGCACGTCGCCGAACTCGCCCGGCTGGCCGACGCCAACGCCGGCAGCATCGTCTTGATCACCGACAGCCCGATCTGGAGCGGACTGCAACGGCTCGGCATGAGCCTGCAGCTCGAACTGCCGGACGCAGACGAGATGTACGGCACCATCAAGAGCTTCCTCGACGACCACCACGGCGTGGTGCCGATCGAATGGAACGAGGACGACGCGCGCCGCGCCTCGGAGTTTCTGCTCGGCGTGACCGAGGCCGAAGCGGTCAACCTGATGGCCACCATCGTCGCCAAGGGATCGGTCCAGCGCGACGACGTCCTCGCGCTGGCCCGGGCCAAGGACCGGATCTTCAGCGACCTCGCCGGCCTCGAGCGGGTCCAGCTCAAGGCATCGGACTACTCCGTCGGGGGCCTGAGCAGCCTGCGGGGATGGCTCCAGCGCAAGCACGAACTGATGCACGCTGATCTGCGCGGCACCGACCTGCGGCCGCCGCGCGGCGTGCTGCTGGTCGGCGTGCCCGGCTGCGGCAAGTCGCTGTCCGCCAAGGCCATCGCCTCGCAGTGGCAACTTCCGCTCTACCGACTCGACATGGCGAGCATCCACGGCAAGTACCTCGGCGAGTCCGAGGGCCGGATGCGGGAAGCGCTGGAGACCGCCGACCGGGTGGCGCCGTGCATCCTGTGGATCGACGAGATCGAGAAGGGGCTGGCCGGCAGCCACGACATGTCCGGCGTGCCGCAGCGCATCATCGGCCAGTTCCTCTTCTGGCTCCAGGAGTCGGACTCCCGCGCGTTCGTCGTCGCCACCGCAAACGACGTCCGCAGCCTCCCGCCCGAGCTCCTCCGCAAGGGTCGCTTCGACGAACTCTTCTTCGTCGACCTCCCCGACGCACAGGACCGCAAGGAGATCATCGATCTCTACTACCGCAAGTACGTCAAGGTCGAGCCCGACCCGAACCAGGTGGACCGCCTCGTCGACCTCTCCGAGGGATTCGCCGGCTCCGACATCGAAGCCGCCCTCCACGAGGTCGGCGCCGAGGTACACCTCAACGGCGGAGCCGCCAAGCTGCTCCCGTCGTTCGTGCTCGACACCTTCGCCAACACCACGCCGCTCAGCCGGACCAACCCCGAACAGATCGAGGAGATCCGCACCTGGGGCCGCGACCGAGCCGTCCCGGCCGGCCGCACCACGACCACCACGACGTCCGGCACCTCCGGTACACCCCGCCGCGTCGTCTTCATGGGCGAGTAACCGACCGCCCATGCGTGCGCCAGGGGTCTGTACTTTGAAAGGCTCCGTCTCGTAATCGGTGGTAACCGTTTGTGATTCAGGCGAGGAGGATGCGGTGTCATAGCCAGGAAGTGGCCTTGTCGCTGCGCACCGCCCGCAGCGTGCCGATGAAGGCACCGGCGCCGGCTGCGAGGAACTTCTGGGCCCATCCCGTCATCTGGGGTGAAGTCCGGGGAGGCTCCCGAGGAACGGCAGGCGGCGAGCAAGGCCAGCGGGTTGCTGCGGGCCAGACTGCGCTGGGCGCCTGCACCGTTGAGCAACTTTACGGACCGACGCTCCTCGGCCCCGGCTTGGTTTCCGTCAGCCGTCGGGGCCCGACGGGAACGGCGGGGGCGCGACCCGCTGTACAGGTCCATGTAGAACATGTACTGCATCAGCTGTTGGAGCGTGTGGAAGGTACGGGCGAAGACGCCCTCACCGACCGTGACGGGCGGGGTGCATGACCTCGAACAGGTCGCTCAGCCAGTCGGCCGAAGGCGAGGATGAGATCCCGCTCGACGCAGTCCTCGTACCCGGCGTAGGTCGTCAGCGCGAGCTCCTCCTTCCTCGCCACCAGCCACTCCCGCAGGAACTCGCCACCGTGATGCGCCGGTCTTCGTACACCCCGCGCGGCTCACCGTCCAGCACCGCCTTCATCTCCCGGGCCGCCTCGGCGCGGGTGGCGACCCCCGCGCCGGCGGGTCTTCCGGTTCCCGTCCTCGGGGGCAAGTTCGGCACAGTACGTCCACTTGCCGTGCTTCAGATCCCCGGCCAGCCTCGGACACCACGGCCTCAACTGCCTCCCGGATCCGCCCGTACAACCACACCGCTGGTACACCCGACCACGCTGCGCACGCTGTCCCATGAGTTTCCCCTTCTCTCGGACTGAGTGGTGCCTCCGGGCAACAGCGGCTGTCGTGTCGGGTGTGGCGGCAGAGCGCGTTGGGCGGTGCGCGAAGCACATCAGAATCAACCGGCGAAGACACGCTCAAGACGCGCTCGGAAGATCACCATCCATGACCAGTGGGCAGGCGACCATGATCCGCCCGCAGGCCCGGCCCCGTGGGCCAGTGGGCGGCACCGGCGCAGGGGCAGTCGGGCTGGCGTGACGCCGCCTTCTGAAAGCCCGACAGATTTCGGTTACAGGCAGTACCTGCGGCGGGGTGGGTGGCCTGGGGAGCATTTTGGGACCACGCCAGATGAGCGCCCATGGACGCTGATGATCCGAAACGGACACTTATGCGCAAAGTAAACGCTGAGCCACGGTCAGCAGCTCGCGGCGCCGCTTCCATTGAGAAGTCACAACTCACCTGTATCTCATGGTAGTTGAATAACAAGAAAGACCGACACCTCAGGGTCTCGGCTTTCGACGCTAAGTCGACCCCTTGGCTGGGGGTCAAGGGGTCGCAGGTTCAAATCCTGTCGTCCCGACAGTGATGTCGGAGCCCCGCTGACTGGACGAAGGTCCAGGCCAGCGGGGCTTTTGCCGTTTCTGAGAGCAGGTCAGCGCACGAACCTCAGGTGGCGACCGGGGGTCTCCGGCGGGTGCGGGGGCCGATAAATCATCCGGCCTGCTCACGCGGCATGTCGGTACTCCTGCGGGGTTCCTCCGGGTCGGTCTCGTCGGCGGATCTGAAGGTGCCTGATCTGCGCTGGCACGTCGATCGGGTCGGGTAGGGGACGGAGCGGCGCGGCTTGCTTCAGTGCTCGGTGGGGCCGGTGCTCGTTGTCGTGGGTCTCGAACTCGCGGAGCGCGTGGAGGAGGTGGCGTTGGTGCCAGATCGAAGTGCGGTCCAGGGGCTCCCTGCGGCAGGTCTGTATCCAGCGCTCCATGACGGAGTTCATTCGCGGTATCCGGATGCCGGTGGTGACAACAGTGAGTCCGGCGTCGGTCAGCAGGGCGTCGAAGGCGGCGGTGAACTTGACGTCGCGGTCGCGGTCGCGGTCGCGGATCAGGAATCTGGCCCTGGCGCGGATGGAGCGGACGGTGGGCGGGCGCCCGCGACGCCTCGGTGCGCAGGTCGCGGCATGGCGCCGCTTGAGCAGGTCGCGGTGCCACCGCGGGACCGTGTCCGGGCGGACCAGCAGTAAGAGGTGCCGTAGCTGGCCAGACGCAGCAGCACGACAGATCATGATGCCGCTGGTGCCCTGTGCAGGTGAAGATGCCGGGGAAGCGCCGAGCGGATCCGAATATCGACGATCAAGGCCGCGACCTGCGCGGATGATGTATCGGCACCCGCAGTGTCGGGCGTGATGACCAGCGGACGTCGTGTCAGATGAGGTCTCCGACGGGGCGATACCGCTCGTGATGTCCCGTCAACTCTGGCGCTGCGGCGGATGCCGGCGGTGGGCTCCGGGCCCCTGGCGGGCGCCGTCGGCGCGGTGGGGGCCGGTGCGAAGACTTTCGGACAGTTCCCGGTGGCGCGATGCCCCTCCGCGGGGGGCGTTTGGGGCGGAATCGGGGGTGTGATCCACTGGATTTCCGCCGATTTTCCGGGAATTTCGCGCACTTTCTCGGCAAGGGAATGTTTGGCATGCCGGATTTCTGGGTAATGGCGATCTTGTCGCGTGTGTCTGAAACCCTCCCCCCTGGCTCAAAGTCGCGTAAGGCGCATCATGATCAGGCGTGATTGGTCTTGATCGATTGATGTGGACAGGATGATCAGCTGGATCTAGTATCCGGGGTGGCCCGGGCCGGTGAGGCCTCGTCAGGCCCGTGAAAATTACCCGGCAACTCATCGTTGACAATCGGGGGAGTCAATATGCCCAACCCTGCCGTGTGGAACGTCGTCTTCGACGCCGGAAGTGACGCCGATATCGTGCTCGCCGCCGATTTCCCGGTGACCGGCCGCAACGAGGGCGGGTTCGCCGAGCTGGCGCCCGGTCTGAATCCGGACTTCTCGCTCTGGCAGACGGTCGCGCCGGTCCGCGCCCCCGAGACCGGCGCCTCGCCGGACGAGTACCTGGAGGGCTGGCTCTCCGAGATCGAGGCGTCCGGACGGACGGTCCGGGCGGTCATGGGCTACTGCGCGGGCTCGGTGTTCGCGGGCGCCCTGGCCGAGAAGGTCGCCGAGCGCCAGGCCGTCGCCCCCGCGGTGATCGTGTTCGACCCCGAGCTGGTCGACGTGCCCACCGCCCACCTCCAGTTCGGGCGGGTGGTCGGCAACATGACGACCATCCTGACCGAGGAGGAGATCGCCAACCTGTCCGGGACGGCGGAACTGCTCGCCGCCAAGCCCGGCATCGAGCCGGCCGAGTTCGCGGCCGAGCTGTACTCGGTGTTCACGCCGATCGGCCGGGGCGCCCTGCTCCGGGCCGGGCTGGCCGAGGACTACGCCGACGAACTGGTCGCCATGGTCGGCTCGTTCATGGCCTACCTGTGCGCCGCCTCCGGCCTCGACCCGCGGCCGGGCTGGGCTCGCGCCACGGTGGTCACCTCCGGCAGCGAGCGCAGCGGCCTGAACCGGATGCGCACCACGCCGGGCGTGGCGCCCATCGTCATCGCGGACGAGCACCGCTTCGAGGTCGAGCACCGCGACCTCCTGCGCACCCCCGCCGTCGCCGAGACCGTGGCCGGCCTGCTGGCCGCCCGGCCGGAGGGCGGCGCGTGAGCCCCGACATACCGGGCGGGGCCGTTCGCGCGTCCCGCAAGGAGACCACCCTGTGGCTGCTCGACGAGCTGGTCCCGGGCAGTGGTGCCAACAACCTGTCGCTCGGCCTGCGGGTGCACGGCCGCCTCGACGCCGCCGCGGCGGCGAAGGCCACCCAGCTCCTGCTGGAGCGCTTCGAGGTGCTGCGGACGGTCTTCCACCGCAAGGACGCCGAGCTCACCAGGTCCGTCCCGGCCTCCCTGGCCGTCGACCTGGAGGAGGCCGACCTCGGTGAGGGCGAGGAACTCGCCGCCCTGACCGCCTTCGTCGCCCGCCCCTTCCTCGCGGACGGCAGCCCGCTGGTGCGGGCCCTGCTGCTGCACGGCCCGGACCACGACGTGTACTGCCTGGCCCTGCACCACGCCGTGTCGGACGTCCAGTCCACGGCGATCCTGCGCGCCGAGTTCGTCACCCTGTACGAGGCGGTGCTCGCCGGCGGGCACCCCGAGCCCGTCGAGGTGCCCGCCTGGCACGAGCCCGAGGCGTCGGAGAAGAGCCGCCGCTACTGGGCGCAGACCATGGCCGGGTTCCGGTCCTCCGGGCTGGAGCTGTGGTGCGAGCGTGCCGAGCAGCCGGTCACCACGCTGCGGGGCGACGAGGTCACCCACGTGCTGTCGCCCGAGGCCCACGCGGTGGTGCGCCGCCTGCAGCGGGAGCTGCGGGCCCCGGAGTCGGTGGTCCTGCTCACCGCCTACGCGGTGCTCCTCGCCGCGCACGGCGCCGGCCCGGACCTGACCATCGGTTCGCCGGTGAACTCCCGCACCCGGGAGGCGATGGACGCGATCGGCTACCACAGCAACCTGGTCACGCTGCGCCTGATGCTCGACCGGGAGGCGAGTTTCCGGGATCTCGCGGCACTGGCCCGTCGTACCTTCCTGGAGGCGATGGCCCACCAGGACGTGTCCGCCGACGATCTGCTCGACGTCGTCGAACGGGACGGTTCCGGTTGGCGCAACGTGCTGTTCAAGCACGTTTTCAACTACGTTCCCTACGTCGAGGACCAGCGCGCTTTCACGATTGCCGGAACCGACGCCGAGCTCGTCGTCGTGGAGAACGGCTTCAGCCAGTTCGACCTCGAATTCTTCGTTTCCGCCAGCAAGGACAAGGCCACCGTGCGCGCGGTGTTCTACACCGGTGTGCTGGATCGATCCGACGTCGAACTGATGGTCAGCCGGTACGACGCCCTGCTGGTCGCGGTGGGCGCCGAACCGGACGCGCCGATCGCCTCGCTGCCGACCTGGTCGGAGCGGGACCACGCGGTCATCGACGCCGCCAACGCGACCGACCGCGCCGTCGAACCGCCGTCGGTGCTCGCGGGCTTCGCCCGGCGCGCCGCCGCCGAGCCGAAGGCCCTGGCCGTCCGGGACGGCGACAGCGCGGTGACGTACGGCGCGCTGTGGTCGGCCGCCGTCGACACGGCCGCCCGGCTGACCGAGGCCGGCGTGCGGCGCGGCGACGTCGTCGCCCTGCTGCTGCCGCGCGGCGCGGCCCTCGCGGCCGCGGTGTTCGGCACCTGGCTCGCGGGCGCGGCCTACCTGCCGCTCGACCCGAACCACCCCGAGGAGCGGCTGGCCCACCAGCTCGACGACGCGGGCGCCCGCACCGTGATCGTCGGCGCGGGGATCACCGCGCCGGACGGCCCCCGCGCGGTGGCCGCGCCCGACTGCGCCACGGCCCCCGAGGTGCCGGTCGACCCGGCCGCGGTGACCGTCGGGCCCGACGACCTGGCCTACCTGATCTACACCTCGGGCTCGACCGGCCGCCCCAAGGGCATCCCGATCCCGCACCGCAGCCTGGTCAACCACATCGTCGACTACGCCGAGCGGTTCGGCGTGGCCGGATCCCCCCGGCCGACCGGCTGGCTGAGCACGTACAGCTTCGACACGTCCTCGCTGGAACTGATGATGCCGCTGCTGCACGGCGGCCACACCGTGGTGCTCCCCGACGAGGCGCGCACCGACGGCGCCCTCCTCGCGGCGGCCGTCACCGCCCACGACATCGGCTTCCTCCAGGCCACCCCGACCACCTGGCGGCTGGTCGTACGGGAGGACGCCGACCTGACGGCCGGCCGGACCATCCTGACCGGCGGCGAGCCGCTGCCCGCCGAACTGGCCGACACGCTGCTCGCGGCCGGCGCCGACCTCTGGAACGTCTACGGCCCGACCGAGAGCACGATCTGGGCGACGGCCGGCCGGATGACCGCCGACCGCACCGGCCGGGTGGACGTCGGCGCGCCCGTCGCCAACACCCGGATCTTCATCGCCGACCCGCACGGCCGCCCGCTGCCGATCGGTCTGCGTGGCGAGCTCTGCGTGGCCGGGATCGGCGTCGCCGAGGGCTACCACCGGCGGCCCGAGCTGACCGGCGAGCGCTTCGGCGAGAACGCCGAGTACGGCCGCTTCCACCGCTCCGGGGACGTCGGCCGCTGGCGCCCGGACGGCCGGATCGACCTGTACGGCCGGACCGACCGCCAGGTCAAGCTGCGCGGCAACCGCGTGGAACTGGCCGAGGTGGAGGCCGTGCTGGTCGGCCATCCCGACGTCGAGGCGGCGGCCGTGGTCGTCGTCGGAGACCCCGGGGCGGACGGCTCGCTGGCGGCGTTCGTCCGGGTGCCCAACCGGCCCGAGGCCGTCGACGAACTCTGGGACCACGCACACAAGTTGCTCCCGCGCTCGGTGATCCCGCACCGGTTCGTCGCGGTGGACGCCTTCCCGCGCACCGGCAGCGACAAGGTCGACTACCTGGCCCTCGCGGCCCTCGCGGCGCAGGACCAGGGCCCGGCCGCCGCCGGCCCCGCCGCGGCCACGGACGACGAGCTGACCGGGACGATCACCGCGCTCTTCGCCGAGCTGCTGGAGCGTCAGGACCTGCACGCCGGGGCGAACTTCTTCGCCAACGGCGGGCACTCGCTGCTGGCGGTCGTGCTCGCCCAGCGGATCCGGGACCTCACCGGCGTCCGGCTCGCCCTCACCGACATGTTCGAAAACCCGACCCCCTCCGCGCTGGTCGACCGGCTGCGCCGGACCGCCTGACCGGACCTCGAAGGAGCCACAAACCCATGGAGATCCTCAAGCTGGCCGTCAGCGGCTGGTTCGCCCGCGCGCTGGCCGTCGCCGCCCGACTGGAGATCGCGGACATCCTCGCCGACGGGTCGATGACCGCGGCCGAGCTGGCCGAGCGCACCGAGACCGACCCCGACGTGCTGTACCGCCTGCTGCAGATGCTCACCGTGCCGGGCATCCTGGAGCGCGACGGCGAGAAGTTCAGGCTCGCCGAGGCCTACGCGCCGCTGCGGGCCGACCACCCGTTCACCCAGCGCCACTTCGCGATCCTCTCCGCCGAGCTGTACGACGACGCCTTCGCCGGCCTGATGCACACCGTCAAGACCGGCCGCTCCGGCTTCCAGGAGGTGTTCGGGGAGTCGCTGTACGAGTACCTGGAGACCCACCCGGAGACCGCCGAGCTGTTCGACCAGGGCATGATCGACCTGGCCGCGCCGGTCGCCCACTGCCTGGTCCAGCAGCACGACTTCACCGGTGCCAAGACCGTCGTCGACGTCGGCGGCGGCAGCGGCGGCCTGCTCCCGGGCATCCTCGCCGCCAACCCCGGGCTCAACGGCGTCGTCGCCGACCGGGCCAGCGTCTGCAGCCGCGGCACGGCCGCCCTCGGCCGGGTCCGCGACCAGGAGGTGCTCGACCGGATCAGCTACGTGCCGAGCGACTTCTTCGCGTCCGTCCCCGCCGGGGCCGACCGCTACCTGCTGAAGAACGTGCTGCACGACTGGACGTACGACAACTGCGTGCGCATCCTGCGGACCATCGCCACCGCGATGGCCGAGAGCCCGGCCGACGCCCGGCTGCTCGTGCTGGAGCCGCTGGTGGAGAACGACATCGACGGCTGGCGCGCGATGTTCCAGGCGGTGGCGTGCGACGAGGGCACCCTCGGCCTGGACGAGCCGGCGATGCGCCGGGCCCTGGAGGAGGGCGGCTTCACCGTCGAGTCGGTGACCCAGCTGCCCACCGGTCACAAGGTCCTCGAAGCCGCCCTGCGCGCCTCCTGACCATGCTCACACCGGTCTTCCTCTTCGCGGGTCAGGGCTCCCAGTACCACGGCATGGGCAAGTGGCTCTACGGGGCCGACGCCGTGTTCCGGGACACCCTCGACTCCCTGGACGCCGTCGTCCGCGACACCCGGGGCGACTCCGTGGTCGCCGCCATCCACGGCGGCGACCACGGGCCCGAGCGGCCGATGACGCGGCTGTCGCTGACCCAGCCGGCCATCTTCATGGTCGAGTACGCCCTGGCGCGGATGCTGCGCTCGTACGGCTTCGAGCCGGCGGCGGTGCTAGGCGCCAGTCTGGGCGAGGTCGCGGCGGCCGCGGTGGCCGGCATCGTCGACCCCGAGGAGTGCCTGACCTCCCTGCTGCGGCAGGTGGAGCTCTTCGAGGCGGAGTGCCCCCGCGGGGGCATGCTCGCGGTGCTCGCCGACGTCGGCCTCGCCCGACGGGACCCCGTCCTCGCCCGGGCGCACGTGGCCGCGGTGAACTCGCCGGAGAACTTCGTCCTCGCCTCGACGGCCGGGGAGCTGGACCGGATCGAGCGCCACCTCCAGGCCTCCGGCACGCTCTGCCAGCGGCTGCCCGTGCTCTACCCCTTCCACTCACCGCTGATCGACCCGATGGAGGGCGCCTTCAAGGACCTGGTCGGCTCGCTGACCACCAGGCCCGCGACGACGCCGCTGATCTCCGGAACCACCGGGACGGCCGTGCAGATGATCGACCCGACCCACCTGTGGCGGGTGCTGCGCGACCCGTTCGACCTGACGAGGGCGCTCGGCCCGCTGCTGGCCCGGGACGACCTGCTCTTCCTGGACCTCGGTCCGTCCGGCTCGATGGCCAACCTGGTGCGCGCGGCCCTGCCGAAGGGCAGCTCGTCCCGGGTCATGCCGCTGCTGTCCCCGTACGCCCGCGAGGAGGTGCTCCACCGGGCCGTGCTCGACACACGCCCCGCGCTCGCCACCCCCGCACGACGAACCGAGGTGACACCCGTGACCGCTCCGACGGCAGTGCCCGCCCGACCCGCCGGCGACGCGAAGCCGCTCGACGCCGACCCGGGGACACTCGACGTCTGGGTCTTCCCCGGACAGGGAGCGCAGGCCAAGGGCATGGGCCGGGAGGTGTTCGACCGGTTCCCCGACCTGGTGGCCCGGGCCGACGCCGTGCTCGGCTACTCCGTCCGTGAACTGTGCCTGGAGGACCCGGGCCGCAACCTGCGCGACACCCGCTACACCCAGCCCGCGCTGTACGTCGTCAACGCGCTCACCTGGCTGGCGGCCGTGCAGGAGGGCGGCCGGCTGCCCGACTACGTCCTCGGCCACAGCCTCGGGGAGTTCGTCGCCCTGTTCGCCGCGGGGGTGTACGACTTCGAGACCGGGCTGCGACTGGTCGCCGAGCGCGGCCGGCTGATGGGCGAGGTCACCGGCGGCACGATGGCCGCGGTCTCCGGCGTCGACGCCGGGCTCGTCCGGCAGGTGCTCCGGGACCACGCCCTCGACGAACTCGACCTCGCCAACGACAACGCGCCCACCCAGACGGTGATCGCCGGCCCGGTGGAGGCCGTCAACCGGGCGCTGCCGCTGCTGAAGGAGGCGGGCGCCCGCTGCGCACCGCTCAACGTCAGCGCGCCGTTCCACAGCCGCTACATGGCGCGGGCCGCCGAGGAGTTCGGACGGCTGCTGGACGCCACCACCTTCGCCGCGCCCAAGATCCCGGTGATCGGCAACGTCGAGGCCAGGCCCTACCGGGCGGGCGAGGTGGCCGCCACGCTCCGCCGGCAGATCGTCTCGCCGGTCCGCTGGACGGACAGCATCCGGCTGCTCATGGCTCTGGGCGGGTTCCGGGTGCGGGAGCTCGGCCCCGGGCAGGTGCTGACCAAGCTGATCGACCGGATCCGGACCGAGGCCACCCCGCTCCCGGCCGCGGAGCTCTCGGCCGCGGGGTTCCCGGCGGCAGGGCTCCCGAGCACGGGGTTCCCGGCCGCGGGGCTTCCGACCGCGGACGACCGGGCCGCAGGGCTGCCGGCCGCGACGGCGCAGGCCGTCCGGGGCCCCGGGGAGCTGGGGTCGGCGGCCTTCCGCCGTGACTACGGGGTCCGCCTCGCCTACGCCGCGGGCGGGATGCGCCTCGGCATCGGCTCGGTGGACCTGGTCGCCCGGATGGCGCGGGCCGGCCTGCTCTCCTTCTTCGGCGCCGCCGGACTCCCCGCGGCCGAGGTGGGCGCGGCGGTGGCCCGGATCCGGGACCTCACCCCGGCCGGCGCGCCGTTCGGCGTCAACGTCACGCACGACCCCTTCGACCCGGGAGCGGAGGACGAGCTGGTCGACGTGCTGATCCGGCACGACGTCCGGTTCGTGGAGGCCGCGACGCACGTCGAGGTGACGCCCGCCCTGGTGCGGCACCGCCTCACCGGCGCCCGGGTGCTGCCGGACGGCACCGTCCACGTGCCCCGCAAGCTACTGGCCAAGGTGACCCGCCCGGACGCGGCGCGCCTGTTCCTCTCGCCGCCGCCCGCCGCGCTCGCGCGGCAGCTGGTGGCCGAGGGGCTGCTCACCGCCGAGGAGGCGGCGGCCGGCGAGCGCGTCGCGCTGGCGGACGACGTCTGCGCGGTCGGCGACGCCGGCGACCACTCCGACCTGGCGGCGCTGTGGGCGCTGCTGCCCTCGCTGCGCCGACTGCGCTCGGAACTCGGGGGAGTCGCGCGGGCCGTGCGGATCGGCGCCGGCGGCGGCATCGGCGCACCGGAGTCGGCGGCCGCGGCCTTCGTCCTCGGCGCCGACTTCGTCCTCACCGGCTCGGTCAACCTGTGCACGGCCGAGAGCGGGATCAGCCCGGCGGCCAAGGACCTGCTGCAGCAGGCCGACGTGCACGACACGGCGTTCGCGCCGTACGGCGGCCTGTTCGAACTCGGCGGCCGTGCCCGGGTGTTCCGCCGCGGCGTGCTGTTCCACGCCAGGGCGACCAAGCTCTACGACCTGTGGCGCAACCACGACTCCTGGGACGCCGTGCCCGCCGCGGTGCGCGCCAAGGTGGAGCGCGACTACCTCGGCGCCCCGTTCGACGAGGTGTACGCGCGGCTCGGCCGCGCCGCCGAACCCGGCACCGACCCCAAGCGGCGGATGGCGCTGGTCTTCCGCTGGTACTGCGCGCAGGCCAGTGCCTGGGCCATCGAGGGCGCACCGGACCGGGTCGCCGACTACCAGATCCCCTGCGGCCCGGCGCTGGGCGCGTGCAACCGCTGGCTGGAGCACACCCCGCTGCGCGACTGGCGGGACCGCCACGCCGACGAACTGGCCGACCGCCTGATGGCCGAGGCCGCCGCCGTCGGCACCGACACCGCCGCGGCCGCCTGACCGGCCGCCATCCACCACGCCGCGCCGGTCGTCCGACCTGCCGCGCCGCCCCGGCCGCCTGCCCCGGCCCGATCGAAACGCTGAACGAGGAGCGAGCTGACCCCATGACCGACACCGCCGTGCCCGAGCACCCGCACGACGCCGACGAACCCGCCGGTACCAGCGGACCGGACCCGCTCGCCAGCGAGTTCGACCTGTCCGACCCGGCGTTCATCACCGACCCCGCGGCGGGGGAGCGCTGGCTCTCGGCCCCCCGCCCGGTCTGCCGCGGCAAGTTCGCCGACGGCAGCGACATCTGGGTGGCCACCGGCTACCAGGACGTCAGGAACGTCCTGGGCGAGCCGACCCTGCGCAGCCGCCCGCCGGGCGACTCGCACCGGCAGAGCATGCTCAGCCGGGGCGTCCCCGAGGACATCGTCGACATGTTCGACTCGACCCTGCTGACCATGGACGGCGCCGACCACATGCGGGTGCGCCGGCTCGTCACCCGGGCGCTGTCCGCGCGCCGGATGCAGGCGCTGTCCCCGGCGATCGCCCGCGTGGCCGAGCGCCTGCTGGACGGCCTGGCGGCCGAGCCCGAGCCCGACCTGATCGCGCACTACGCCCACCCGCTGGCCATCATCGTCATCTGCGAACTGCTCGGCGTGGACGAGGAGTACCGCGAGCAGTGGCGCGAGTGGAGCGAGACGCTGGCCCAGGCCCTGCGGCCCAACCCGGAGCAGTTCGCCCCGGCCGTGCGCGGCATGGCCGACGTGACCCGCAAGCTGATCGACGCCCGCCGGGCCGAGCCCAGGGACGACCTGATCTCCGAGCTCGTCGAGGCGCAGGAGGACGACAGCGAGCGGCTGAACGACGACGAGCTGGTGGCGCTGGCCATGGTCCTGGTGCAGGCCGGCCACGAGACCGTCCGCAACCTCATCGCGCTCGGCGCCCTCACCCTCCTCCAGCACCCCGACCAGCTGCGGCTGTTCAAGGAGAACCCCGGGATCGGCGACCGCGCGGTGGCCGAACTGGTGCGCCACACCGCGCCGGTGAAGCACACCTTCCGCCGCTTCGCCACCGAGCCGGTCGAGATCGGCGGGGTGACGGTGCAGCCGGGCGAGGCCATCCAGGTGGTGCTGGCGGCCGCCAACCGCGACCCGGAGGAGTTCGAGCACCCGGAGCGCCTGGACCTCACCCGCGAGCACAACCCGCACCTGGGCTTCGGCCGCGGTGCCCACTACTGCCTGGGGGGCAGCCTCGCCCTCATCGAGGGCGAGATCGCCCTGACCAGCCTGTTCGACCGGTTCCCCGATCTGCGGCCGGCCGTCGACCCGGCGGAGATCGCGCCGCGCTACCTGCTGGCCATGCAACGGTTCCCGGTGCTGCTGTCACCGGAGGAAGAGAAGTGATGAGCGACGCCACCCCCACCCCCATCCCCACCGTCGACGGCCATCCGATGCGCCGAGGCAGTTGTCCCTTCGACCCGGCCGTGGGGCTCGCGGAACTGCGCGCGGAGCACCCGATCGCCCGGATGGTGTTCCCGGACGGGCACATCGGCTGGCTGGTCACCGGCTACGACGAGGTCCGCCGACTGCTGACGGAGCGCCGGATGAGCTCGCGCGGGGAGATCCTGCGCTCGCCCATCCCGCTGCCGATGGCCTCCTCCCGCATGGCGATCCCGCCGGGCATGTTCACCGCGATGGACCCGCCGGAGCACACCCGCTACCGGCGCCAGGTCGCCTCGTGGTTCTCGGCCCGCCGCACCCGGACGCTGGAACCGTGGATGACCGAGCTGGTGGACCACCACCTCGACGCGATGGTCGCCCACGGGGGGCCGGTCGACCTGGTCGAGGCGTTCGCCGAGCCGGTGGCCGTCGCCGCGATCTGCGAGCTGCTCGGCGTGCCGGCCGACCAGCGCGAGGAGTTCGGCAAGGCCATCCAGGCGCTGTTCACCGTGCACTCCAGCGCCGAGGAGGCGATCGCGGGCTGGCAGAACATCGGCGCCGCGCTGGCCCGGCTGGTCCAGACGAAGCGCGCCGAGCCCGCCGACGACATGCTCGGCACGCTCGTCGCGGGGGGCGAGCTCAACGACGAGGAACTCGCCACGATCGGCAGCGTGCTGCTCGTCGCCGGTTACGACACCAGCCTCAACATGATCGGCCTGGGGACCTTCGCGCTGCTCGAACACCCGGAGCAGTACGCCGCGCTGGCCGCCGACCCGGAGGGGCTGGCCCCGAAGGCCGTCGAGGAACTGCTGCGCTACCTGACGGTCGTTCACGGGGGCTCGATCCGCGCGGCCGGCGAGGACCTGGAGTTCGACGGGCACCGGATGGCGGCCGGCGACGCGGTCTCGATGTCGCTCGCCGCGGCCAACCGCGACCCCGCGCTCTGCGCCGACCCGGACCGGCTGGACATCACCCGGGAGTCGGTGCCGCACCTGGCCTTCGGCTACGGCATCCACCAGTGTGTCGGGCAGCAGTTCGCCCGGCTGGAGCTGCGGATCGCCTTCGAGCGCCTCGCCGCCCGACTGCCGGAGCTGCGCCTCGCCGTCCCGGCCGAGGAGATCCGCACCCGCGCGGAGATGATCATCTACGGCGTCCACGAGCTGCCGGTGACCTGGTGAACGGGGAGACCATGCTGTTCCGCGAAATGCTCAAGTCCAAGATCCACCGAGCGACGGTGCGACAGGCGGACCTGCACTACGTCGGCTCGATCACCATCGACGCCACCCTGATGAAGGCCGCGAACCTCTGGCCCGGGGAGAAGGTCGACGTCGTCGACGTCGACAACGGCGCCCGCCTGAGCACCTACGTCATCGAGGGCGAGGCGGACAGCGGGATCATCGGCATCAACGGCGCCGCCGCCCGGCTCATCAGCCCCGGCGACACGGTCATCATCATCGCCTACGCCTCGATGACCGAGGAGCGCGCCCGCTCGTACGAACCCAGCGTCGTGTTCGTCGACGCGGACAACCGGCCCCTCACCACCGGCGGCGACCCGGCCGACGTGCCCGAGGGCTTCGGCCTGGTCCGCGGCGACACCGTCAGCGCGTGAGCGCCCCCGACCCGGCTCCCGGAGAACGCACATGACTGCCACTCCCGAGATCATGACCGCCTTCACCAGCGGCCTCAAGGACATCAACCTCGACGAGTCCAGCGCGCCCCGCCAGGGCGAGAAGGCCGCCGGGATGAAGAAGGCCAGCGCCACCATCTACGACATGGCCGCCACCCTCTCCGGTGAGGGCGACCTGTGGAACTGGGGCATGTACGACGCCAGGATCGCCGAGGAGATCCGGGCCCTGCTGCCCGGGTTCGGCGAGCCGTGGACCGACGGCTTCAGCGAGCAGCTGTACTTCCTCGCCCTGCGCGACCTCCCGGTCGAGCTCGACGACCTGGCCGGCCGGGACGTCCTGGAGGTCGGCTGCGGCATCGGGGCGGGCCTGAACTTCCTCTCCAGGATCGTCCCCGAGGCCCGGATGACCGGCCTCGACCTGTCGCCCAGGGCGATCACCCGGGCCAACGCCACCCTCGCCCGGGGGAGCGGCCTGCGGTTCGTCCACGGCGACGCCGAGGAACTCCCCTTCGAGGACGCCTCGGTGGACGTGCTCGTCAACATCGAGAGCTCGCACACCTACCCCGACCTCGGCAAGTTCCTGCGCGAGGTCGAGCGGGTGCTGCGCCCGGGCGGTCACCTCAGCCACATCGACGTGTTCACCCGCCAGCGGTACACGGCGATGCGCAAGACCGCCGCGGAGATCGACGGGCTGGAGTGGACCACCGACCACGACATCTCCGCCGAGGTCCGCGCGGCGGTGCGGCGGCGGATGGCGCAGGGCAGCCACTTCCGCAAGAAGCTGGAGCGCCAGCGGCTCAACCCGCTGATGCGCCAGATCGTGGCGCACAGCCAGATCCTGATGTTCGGCGGCATGTTCGCCGGCTACCAGCCGAACTCCACGATCCGGGCGCTCAGCCGGATCGGCGTGGTCCCGTGGATGAGCGGGCTGCCGATGGAGAGCTACCGCCACCAGATCGCCGTCCGCCGATGACACCGTCCGGCGGGGCGCCGGCTCCCGGCGCCCCGCCACCCGGACCGAGAGAGGGAGACGTGAACGCACGGCTGTTCGCCGTCGCCGCCGACACCGGGGACCGGCTCCGGGCGGTGCTGTTCGCCCACCGGGCCCGGATCCTGGACGGGCGCGACCTGCCACCGCTGGCCCACTACTGCCGGGACGCCGCGACCGGCTCCGCCGGCCCGTGCCGGGTCGCCTTCGCCGTCGAGTCGTACGAGGAACTCGCCGGGCAGCTCTCCGAGCGGCTCGACGGGTCGAGCACGGCGGAGGGCGGCGGGAGCCTCCCGGAGGCCGCCCCCGACCGGCCCTCCGGGCTGGTGTTCGTCTTCGCCGGCCAGGGCGCCCAGTGGTACGGGATGGGGTGCGAACTGCTCGCCACCGAACCGGTGTTCCGCGAGGCCCTGCACCGCTGCGACCGGGAGGTCCGGGAGTTCGCGGGCTTCTCCGTCGTGGAGCAGATCGGCCTGGACAACACGGCGTCCAGGCTGGGGGAGATCGACGTCCTGCAGCCGACCATGGTGTCCCTGCAGATCGCCCTGGTGGCGCTCTGGCGCAGCTGGGGCGTGACGCCGGACGCGGTGGTCGGCCACAGCATGGGGGAGATCGCCGCCGCGTACACCGCCGGGGCGCTGTCCCTGCGGGACACCCTGATGATCGCCTGCCGGCGCAGCGGACTGCTGCGGCGGATCGTCGGCAAGGGGGCGCTGGCGACCACCGAGCTGCCGCCCGCCGAGGCCCACGCGGTGGCCGCGGCCAGCGGCGGCCGGATCAGCGTCGCCGGGGAGAACAGCCCCCGCTCGACGGTCCTGGCCGGTGACGCGGACTCACTCGCCGCGCTGGTCGAGGAGTTGGAGCGGCGGGACGTCTACTGCCGGGTGATCAAGGGCACGGTGGCCTCGCACAGCCACTACGTCGACGAGCTGCGGGACGACCTGAGGGCCGCGCTGCGCTCGCTGCGGCCGGTTCCGACGCGGGTGCCGATGTACTCGACGGTCACGGCCGAGCCGGTGCCCGGCACCGAACTCGGCGCCGGCTACTGGATGCGCAACCTGCGGGAGCCGGTCCGGCTCGCCGCCGCGGTGGAGGGGCTCCACGCGGCCGGCCACGAGGTGTTCGTCGAGGTCAGCACCCACCCGGTGCTGCTCAGCCCGATCCGGCAGACGCTGGAGCACGGGGAGCGGGCCGGTCGCCTGCTGCCCTCCGGCCGTCGGCGGGCCGAGCGCCGCTCGGTGCTCGACTCGCTGGGCGCGCTCCACCAGTGCGGGTTCCGGCCGGACTGGTCGGCGCTGTTCCCGCCCGCCGGGTCCGCGTCGGCGCTGACGCCGTACCAGGCGGCCGTGCTGGATGCGGTGCGCCGGCCGAGGCCGGTGCCGGCCGGGATCTGAGGGGCCGGGCCCGCTCGACGGGCCCGGAGGGGAAAGAGGCGGAAGGCCCCGCGTTCCGGGTGCGGGGCCTTCCGCCGGTCTTCATCCGGCGCTGCCCACGGGGGCGGCGAGCCGGTAGCGGTTGGACTCACGGGCCAGCAGCCCGTCGTCGACGAGGGCGCGCCGCAGCGAGACGGCGTCCAGCACGCCACCCTCGCACCAGGGCTGCAGGCGGTCGGTCACCGCGCGCTCGTCGTAGTCGTCGCCGGCGGCGAAGGTGCTCCCGGCGATGTGCCCGAGCACCGCGAGCCTCGCGTCGTCCTGCTCCGGCACGTCGACCAGGATGCCGCCGCGGATGTGCCCGCGCAGCTGCGGGTCGGGCTGGTCGGCCGCCATCTCCTCGGCCACCCGCCGGGCGGCGGTCTCCGCGGCCTCGGCGAGGGAGGCCTCGTCCAGGGCCAGCGAGCCGCGGCCCTGGACGAGCAGCCCGCTGCGGACCAGCTGTCCGATGGCCTTGGCGGCCTGCGGTGCGGCGAGCCCCGAGGCGGAGAGGATCTCCGAGGAGGTCGTCGCGCCGAGGGCGAGCGCCGAGAACACCCGGCGCAGAACCGGATCGCCCAGGTCGATGGCGAGTTGTTCGGGTGTCATGAGAGAACGCATCCTTTCCGAAGCCTGCCGGCCCGTGCGCCCGGCACGGGCCGGTTCCCATCCGGGGGTCAGCGGCCCTTGCGCTTGACCTTGATCTTGGACAGGTCGGTGGAGACCGACCGGAGGTCCCGGTAGGTGCCCCCGAGCTTGTGGATGGCGGCCGCGGCCAGCTCCTCGGCCTGGCCCAGCACGAGGTCCTCGGTGTCGTCGTCGGTCGCCGGGATGAGGACGCGGAACGTGAAGGTGAGCAGGGCGGGCTCGTACGTGACGGTGCCCTCCTCGGTGAACCGGGCCTTGAACAGGTCGTGCTCGCCGGCCTGGGCGACCAGGGAAGCCCGCTGTTCGTCCGTGAGCTCGGCGAACTTGCCGTGGGTGATGACCTGGTAGGTCGTACCGCTCATAACTGTGCTTCTCCAGGTGTGGGTTCGGTCACCGGCCCGCGTTCCACGGGCCCGCGCGGTGGAGTTGATTGCGCGTCAGTCGGTGACAGGGCAGCAGGTCAGCCTAGCAGTCGGGGGCGAACACCCCTTCGGTCGCCGAGGCTCACGCCTGCTGCTTCTCCGGCCGGTGGGTCCGGTGCGGCAGCAGGAACAGCAGGCCGGTGACCAGCACCAGACCGCCGGCCGCCCAGTACAGCGCCTCGCTGTAGGTGGCGATGAAGGTCTTGGAGCGGATCTCGTTCAGGGTGCTGCCGACCGTCTTGGCGTCGGCGCCGGAACCGGCGTCCTGGCTGCTGCCCGAGCTGCTCGCGAGCAGCGTGGTGCAGCTCTCGGGCACCTTGGTCAGGTCGGGCTGGCCGAGCGAGTCGGTCGCGCAGGCGCGGATCGCCCCGGCCTGGGCCGGTGCCACCGCCTGGACGGTCGGGATGACCTTGTCGGCCTGCGGGCCCGCGTTGCTCGCCAGGGCGGAGAAGAAGACACCGCCGATGATCGCCACGCCGAGGGCCGCGCCGAGCTGGCCGGTCGCGTTGATGATGCCGGACGCCGCGCCGGCCTCCTGCGGCTTGACCTCGCGCAGGATCAGACCGGTCAGCGGGGCCATCAGCAGACCCATGCCGGAGCCGAGCAGGAGCATGGACGGGACGGCGTGCCAGGAGGTGATGCCGTCCCCGGCGTGGTTCGCGACCCAGGCGTAGGAGCCGACGCCGAGCATCATCGCCACGGCGCCCGCCACCAGGGTGTACCGGCCGTACCGGGGGTAGAGCGTGCGCACCGCGATGGTGCCGACGATCGGGACCCCGAGCGAGAACGGGATCGCGGTCAGACCGGTGTGCAGCGCCGACCAGCCCAGGCCGCCCTGGAGGTAGAGCGTCCAGCTGAGGAAGAAGCCCGCCGGCACGGCGCTGAAGAGCATCTGCGCCGCGACGCCGGCGCCGAACGCGCGGACCTGGAACAGCGAGAGGATCACCAGCGGGGACCCGTCCTTGCGGGTCTTGTACCGCTCGTAGAAGACGAAGCCGACGAGGACGGGCGCGGCGCCGAACAGGCAGGTGATGCTCCAGGCGGGCCAGTCGAGCTCACGGCCGAGCATGAGCGGCAGCATCAGCAGGAGCAGGCCGACGATCGCGAGCAGCATGCCGATCAGGTCCAGCCGCATCGCGTGCGGGGACTTCGACTCCCTCATCCACTTCGAGGCCCCGACCAGGGCGGCGATGCCGACCGGCAGGTTGACCACGAAGATGGCGCGCCATCCGAGGTCGAACGGGCTCCAGTCGACCAGGGCGCCGCCGAGGATCGGGGCGGCGACGATGGCCAGGCCGATCATGCCCGCGTACAGGCTGACGACGCGGCCGATCTCCTTCGGGTCGAAGGTGACGTGGATGACCGCCAGGACCTGCGGAACCATGATCGCGGCGGTCATGCCCTGGAGGATGCGGGCGACGACCAGCATCTCGGAGTTCTGCGCGGCCGCGCAGAGGGCGGAGGACACCACGAACCCGGCGACGCCGGTCATGAACATCCGCTTGCGGCCGAAGATGTCGCCGAGCCTGCCACCGGTGATCAGGATGGCCGCGAACGCCAGGGTGTAGCCGGCGGTCACCGCCTGGACGACGACGGCCGACGCGCCGAGGTCGCCCTGGATGGTCGGGATCGCCACGGTGACGATGTTGACGTCCAGCAGGTCCATGAAGGTGGCGACCAGCAGGACGGCCAGCGCGAGCCACCGCTTCGGGTCCGGCGCGGGGGCGTCGGAGGCGACAGGCGGTTCGGCGGTCGGCTGCGCCGCCTGCCCAGCCTTGCTGCTCATGGGTTCTTCTCCGGCTTCTCGATCGGTGGCGTCCGGCCCTTGTCGGTCGGACGCCCGGGGGACGGGCGGGAGGCTTCGTTGGCGGGCGCGGGGTTCCGGGCGAGCGCGCTCCACGAGCGCATCAGCAGTTCGATGGCGTTCGCGACGGTGTCGATGTCGCTGTCCTCGGGGGAGATCACGCGCTGGATGGACAGTCCGTCGCCCAACGAGTGCACGACGAGGGCCAGGAACTCGACCGGGGCCGGGGGGGCCACCGAGCGGTCGGCGAAGCCCTGTTCCAGCGCCTGGGCGAGCGCGGCGCGCGAACGCCGCTCGCGGTCGGCGAGCACCGGCAGGAGCTTCGGGTCGCGCAGGCCGTAGAGCCAGAGCTCGGTGCGCAGGGCGAGCCAGCTGCCGAGGGTCTCGTCGCGCCGGCGGTACCAGGAGCGCATGTGGTCCATCAGGTCGTCGAACGACCCGGCGTCGCGGCTGAGCTCCTGTATCTCCTCGAGCTCGCGCTGGGTGCGCTGCTCCAGCAGGGCCAGGACGAGCTCGTGCTTGCCCTCGAAGTTGCCGTAGAACGCGCCGCGGGTGTAGCCGGCGCGCTCGACGATCTGTTCGACCGAGGTGCCGCTGACACCGTGCTCGGCGAAGAGTTCGGCCGCGGCCTGCAGCAGCTGCTCGCGGGTGAGTTCCCGGCTCTGCTGCCGGGTGAGCCGCCTGGTGATGGTGATCGCCTCCTGATGCGCCGTCGGATACAAGACTGTATCCCAATACGGCTCTGTATCTGAAATGGATTCCGGAACGACGAAGGGCTGCCGTCGCCTCCCGGGGGAGGCGACGGCAGCCCGAGGGCGACCGGTGGGGCGAATCCCGAGGTCAGTGCACGAAACGGCGCATCAGCCGGTCCAGTTCCGCGGCCGGGTCGGCGGTGATGCCGCCGTGCACCGGGCTGGGCTGGACGATCGCGCTGCGCGGCGCGGTGAGCCAGCCGAAGCGGGTCCGGGCGGTGCCGCCGGCGGCGGGGCCGGCGGCCCGGTCGCCGGTGCAGATCGCGCGGATCGCCTCCAGGGCCCCCGCGACGGCCACGACGTCGACCTCGGGGTCGAGGGCGCGCAGCCGCGCCTCGTCGAGGTGGATCGCGGCGCCGAGGTAGTCGGCCTCCTTGCAGTACAGCAGCGCGCCGACGTTGATCCGCTCGCCGCGGTCGACGCGGGGAACGGCGTACAGCAGCGCGTAGTCGAATCCGATGGACGGGGTCGTCTCAGTGCTCATGCCGGCCACCAGCCGCGCTCGCCGGCGCAACGGGCCGTGAGGTAGTCGCAGTAGCGCTCCCGCAGCACGTCGGGTTCGAGGCCGTTCGCGGAGTTCATGCCCAGGAGGAAGTGGTCGGGCACCATCCCGACGACCTCCTCGACGGTCTCGCGGGTCACCAGGGCCGCCAGTTCTGCGTCCAGGTCCCGGAGCTTCGCGTCGGAGACCTCGGACACCGGCTCGCTCAGGACGTGCGAGTCCATCGGGTACTTGCGGTTGGCCCAGGCGTCCACGGCCGGCCACGAGTGCTGGAAGATCAGCGCGGCGCCGTGGTCGATCGCCCACAACTGCCGGTGCCAGATCAGCAGGTTGGGGTTGGACCAGGTGCGGTCCACGTTGGCCGTCAGCGCGTCCAGCCAGTAGATCCGGGCGGCCTCCTCGGCTGGCGGCTGCCACTTGATGCCGTCGTAGTTCACCGAGCCGGGCAGGAAGTCCATGCCCAGGTTCTGGCCGGTGCTCGCCAGCAACAGGGCCTGGACCTCCTGGTCCGCCTCGCGGCGGGCCAGTTCGGGGTCTATGTCGAGGAGGACCAGCTCGGGAACCCGGATGCCCAGGCGCCGTCCGAGCTCGCCGCACACGACCTCCGCGACCAGGGCCGCGCTGCCCTGACCGGCCCCCCTGAACTTGACCACATAGGTGCCGTCGTTGTCGGCCTCGACGATGCCGGGTAGTGAGCCGCCCTCGCGCAGGGCGGTCACATACTGCGTGCCTTTCACGTTCCGTAACATGCTGGGCACCCTACTGGGGGCGGTGGTGTGCTCCAAAGCGCCGGCCGAATCCTCGCCGTCGGCCCGGGAGTTCGCGGTCGCGGCGGCCGACCGGCCGACCCGTTCCCCGGTGAATTCCCGAGCCGGCGGGCGTGGCTGGATTGTTGTCCCCGTCGATGGTTTTCGGCCGATCTCCGGGCAGGGCCGGACGGACCCCTCCGACGACGGTGGCCGGGTGATCCGTTCCGACCGACACCGCGATCGGTCGTAAGGCGGGGTGAAATGACCGTGCATCAGCTGGTCAGCCATCAGAAACGCCTGGTGGGGGCCCTGATGGAGAAAGATCGAAATAACCGGAATGAAATCCGCCGATGTGGGGAAGGCCTTGTCCGGTCCACCTGTCGAACGGGTGTCCGTTCGGCGTGGCGTGCGGGCGCGTCGCCGACGACTCCCGTCGTGAACGAACTGACACCCCTTGCGGGTCGTGGACATGATCGTTCATGATGATCGGCGTCGGGGGGGCGAGACCACGGGGACGTGGGAGGCGCGATACGCCTCTACAGCCGCCGACTGTTCTTCTTCGACGGGTTCCACGAATCGTGCGCGGGCGGTTTGCCGCGCAGCCTCGGAGCCCGCGCGACGACACATCAGGGACGGGGGATGTGGTGAACCGGCGCTGCCGAGAGATGTCATGCGCATGTCCGGAGGTGGGAGTCGGCGGTACGGAGCCGGACCCCCTCCTGCCGCCCGTCCCGGCCACCGGGAGGCCGGCGTGCTGAGCCGGTCGGTCGTCCTGGGGCTCCCCTCGCTGTCCGTCGGCGGACTGTCGGAGAACTGGCTGCTGCGCGAGGCCGGCGACCTCCACTGGGAGCTGATCGGCAATCACTTCGGCAGCAAGGTCGCCGACCTGGCGGACGGCGACGGCACCAGACTGCTGCCCGCCTTCGTCCGGGTCCGGCTCACCGCCGCCGACTCCCTGCGGTTCTTCGCCGAGCACGACCGGGGGCAGCTCGACGGCACCCTCGCCAGGCTGGACGACCAGGCCTTCGTCAGCGACGTCCGGTTCGCCACCGCCACCTCGCACGTCGAGGCCCGGCTGCTCACCTCCTTCGTCCGCAGGGGCGCGGGCAACTGGCTCTCGCCCGGCGCCCCGCGCAACCCGGGGCGGGCGCCGGTGGCCCAGCCGACCGCCGAACACCTGGAGTTCCAGGCCGAGTTCCGCGCCAGGAACGGGCTCGGCCCCGGTGCCGGCCCCGGGTTGTTCCAGGACACCTACGAGCTCAACCCGTTCGCCGACGTCAACGCGGCCGGACTGCTCTACTTCGCCTCGTACCCGCACATCAACGACCGGGGCGAGCGCAAGTACCTGCAGTCGCTCGCGCCGGGAGGGGAGTGGGCCGTCGAGGCCTGCACCCTCAGCCGGGACATCCTCTACCTGGGCAACTGCGGCATCGAGGACTCGGTGCGCTACCGGCTGGACGAGTGCCGCTTCGAGTCGGACCACCGCGCCGTGCTCACCTCGACCCTGCTTCGGGAACGCGACGGCCGGCCGCTCGCCCGGATCGAGACCGTCAAGCGCCTCGTCCACCCCGGTGTCTTCGCCGGCCTCTGGGACGGCGGGACGGCCTGGACCGGGACCGCCGCACCGGCGCCGGCGCCGGCCCCGGCTCCGGCTCCGGCGCCCGCCGCGTCCGTCCCCGACGACCTGGAGGCCGACCTCCTGCCGCTGCTGGAGGACGTGCTCGCCCGGCCCGCCGGCTCGCTGACCGCCGAGGACGACCTGCGCCCGTTCGGGCTGGACAGCCTGGCGCTGTCGGAGCTCGCCGCCCGGGCCGAGGACGACCTCGGGCTCGAACTCGACCCCAGCACCATGTTCCAGGCGTTCACGGCCGCCGCCATGGCCCGCGTGCTGCGCGGCGAGCGACCGGCGGCCGCGACCGGCCCGGTGACCACCGCGCCCCGCGACCCGTCGGCGCCGATCGCCGTGGTCGGCATGGCCGGCCGGTTCCCCGGCGCGGAGAGCGTCACCGAGCTGTGGGACCTGCTCGGCCGGGACGTGGACGCCGTCCGCGACATCCCGCTCGACCGGTGGGACACCGCCGCCCACCCCGACGTGGTGGGCAGGGCGGCCCTGCTCGACGACATCCGCCGCTTCGACCACGAGTTCTTCGGCATCAGCCCGCGCGAGGCGGCGCTGATGGACCCCCAGCAGCGGCTGCTCCTGGAAACCGCCTGGGCCACCGCCGAGGACGCCGGCTGGGACCCGACCGCACTGGCCGGCACCCGCACCGGCGTCTACGCGGGCGTCTGCCACTCGGACTACGCCGCCGTCCTCGCCGAGCACGCCGGCCGCGACGAACCGCACCTGAGCGTCGCCGTGTCGCCGTCCCTGGTGGCCAACCGCGTCTCGTACGCCCTCGGGCTGCGCGGCCCCAGCGTCGCCGTGGACACCCTCTGCTCCTCCTCCCTGGTCGCCGTCGCCCAGGCCGTCGCCGCGCTGCGCGCCGGCGAGTGCGACCAGGCCTTCGTCGGCGGCGTCAACGTGCTGTGCGACCCGGCCCGGCAGAACGCCTACCAGCGCACCGGCGTGCTGAGCCCGCGCGGCCGCTGCCACACCTTCGACGACGACGCGGACGGCTACGTCCGGGGCGAGGGCGTGTGCGCCCTGCTGCTCAAGCCGCTGGACCGGGCCCTGGCCGACGGGGACCGCGTGCACGCGGTGATCCGCGGCGTGGCCGTCAACCACGGCGGACAGGCCCAGTCCTTCACCGCGCCCAACCCGGAGGCCCAGGCCGACCTGCTGGTCGCCGCGCACACCGAGGCGGGCGTCGACCCGGCGACGATCGGCTACCTGGAGGCGCACGGCACCGGCACGCGCCTCGGCGACCCGATCGAGGTCTCCGGGATGGTCGCCGCGTTCGAGCGCCTCTACGACGCCTGGGGTCACCCGGGCCCGGAGCGGCCGCACTGCGGCGTCGGCTCGCTCAAGACCAACATCGGCCACCTGGAGGCCGCCGCCGGGATCGCGGGCATGATCAAGGTGATCCTGGCCATGCGCCACCGCACGATTCCGGCCACCCGCAACATCACCCGGCCGAACCGGATGATCAAGGTCGAGGGTTCCCCGCTGCGGCTCCAGCGGGAGCGCGGCCCCTGGGAGGAGCCGACCGGCGGCGGCCCCCGCCGGGCCGGCGTCAGCTCCTTCGGCATGGGCGGCACCAACGCGCACGTCGTGCTGGAGGAGGCCCCCGCGGCGCCGGCCGACCGGCCGCTCGACGGCCCGGTGGTCGTCCCCGTCTCGGCCCGCACCCCGCAGGCGCTGCGCGCCGCCGTGGCCGCGCTGCTCGCCGTGGTGCGCTCGCCGGACGCCCCGCCGCTCGCCTCCATCGCCCGGACGATGCGCACCGGGCGTGCCGCCCTGGCGCACCGCGTCGCCGTGGAGGCCACCGACCTCGCCGGACTCGCCGAGGGGCTCGCCACCGTCTTCGACCGCGAGCCCGCCGCGGAGCGGGAGTCGACCACCCCGGACGCCCCGCCGGTCTCGCTGCCGACCTACCCGTTCAGCCGCGACCGGCACTGGGTGGCGCCCACGGCCGGCGCCGAGTTCCTCACCACCACCTGGGAGGACGCGCCCGCCCCGCCGACCGTCCCCGCCGGTCGCCTCCTGGCGGTGACCGCCGACCGGGAGCTCGCCCGCCGGGTGCTCGGCGAGCAGGCCGTCGTGCACGTCCCGGGGGAGCCGCTGACCGACCCGGCGGGCCTGGCCGGGATCGTCGACCTGGTCGACTGGAGCGAGCCCGGCACCCGGGTGACCGAACGGATCGCGCTGCTCCAGCAGGTACTCGCCGCCAACACCCGGTCCGGACTGCGCTGCGTCCACGTGAGCGGCGCCGAGCGGTCCGTCCTCGCCGGGTTCTACCGGGCCCTGTCCGGCGAGTTCCCGGCCGTCCACTCACGGACCGTCCGGGTGGACGGCGACGACGACGCCCTCGCCGCCGCCCTGGCCACCGAGACGGCCGCGGTCGACCGCGAGACCGAGCTGCGCCACACCGGCGGCCGGCGCCGCCGCCCGGTGGCCGGGTTCGCCCCGGCCGCCACCGGCGCCGACCCGCTCACCGGGCTGGACCGCGGCGCGACGGTGATCACCGGCGGCCTCGGCGGGATCGGCCTGCGCCTGGCGGCCCACCTGGCCGACCGCGGCGCCCGGCACCTCGTGCTGCTCGGCCGCTCCCGGATGCCCGCCCGCAACCGGTGGGCGTCCCTGCTCGCGGACCCGGCCACCGACCCGGTGCTGCGCGCCCGGCTCACCGCGCTGACCGCGCTGGTCGAGCGCGGGGTGACGCTGACCGTGCGCACCGACGCGCTCGACGACGCGGCCCGGCTGCGCCGGCTGTTCGGCCAGGTCAGGAAGCAGTCCGGGGAGATCGTCGCCGCCTTCCACTGCGCCGGCGTGATGGACCGTCCGACCTCCTTCCTGGCCCGCGGGGCCGAGGAGATCGCCCGGGTGCTGCGGCCCAAGACCGACGGACTGCGGGTGCTCCGGTCCGCCTTCGGCGGGCAGCCGCCGAAGCTCCTGGTGCTGTTCTCCTCGGTGGCGGCCGCCTCGCCGCGGCTGGCGGCGGGCTACCTGGACTACGCGGCGGCGAACACCGCGCTCGACGACTTCGCCGAGGCCCGGGCCGACGAGCCCGGCTGGGTGGTGCGCTCGCTGCGCTGGCCGCTGTGGCGCGAGGTGGGGATGGGGGCCGACCGCACCAGTGCCAGCGCCGCGCTCGGCGTCCCCGACGTGGACGGGACGGACGCGCTGCGGCTGTTCGACCTCGCCCTGCGGGTGCCCGACGGGGCGGTGCTGCTGCCGTGCCTCGTGGAGCGCTCGTCGGTGGCCACGGCGGAGCTGTACCTGGCGCCGCAGCCGGCCGCCCCCGCGCAGCCGGCCCAGGCCACGCCGGTCACCCCGGCGGCCCCTGCGGCCGCGCCGGACCTCGGCTGGCTGTTCGCCGTCGTGGCCCGGACGACCAGGGTCGACCCCGCGCTGCTGGGGCCCGACACGACGCTCGGCGACGTCGGCGTGGACTCGCTGCTGATGGCCGAACTGGTGCGGGCGCTCGAAGCCGAGCTCGGCGACGTGGTCGACCCGAGCCTGCTGCAGGAGCACCCGACCCTCGGCGGGCTCGCCGCCGCCCTCGGCGCTCCGGCCGCCGCTCCCGCCGCTGTCGCTCCGTCACCCGCCGCTGCCGCCCCGAGCGCGACCCTCGCGCTCGCCCCCGCTCCCGCTGTCGCTGCCGCACCCGTTCCCGCTGCGGCCACCGGGCGTCCGACGCCCATCGCCGTGATCGGCATGGGCTGCCGCCTGCCCGGCGCGAGCGACCCGGACGGGCTCTGGCAGGCCCTGCTGGCCGGCCGTGACCTCGTCACCGACGTCCCGGCCGACCGCTGGGACACCACCGGGCTCTACCACCCGGACGGCGGCCACGGGCGCAGCCAGAGCAAGTGGGGCGGGTTCCTCGACGACGCCGACCTGTTCGACCCCGGCTACTTCGGTTTCGACGACGAGACCGCACGGCACCTGGACCCGCTGGTGCGCAAGACCCTCGAGGTCTCGGTGGAGGCCGTCCGGGACGCCGGGTACACCGACGCCGAGCTGCGCGGGCGTCCGGTCGGCGTGTTCGTGGGCGCCCGCACCGGCAACCACCGCCTGCACCTCCAGCCGCCGAAGCGCGAGTACATCGTCGGCGTGAACCAGAACTTCGTGGCCGCGCACGTCTCGCACTTCCTCGACCTCACCGGCCCCAACCTCGTGGTCGACAGCGCCTGTTCGTCCTCGCTGGTGAGCATCCACCTGGCGGCCCAGAGCCTGGCCTCGGGCGAGTCGTCGATGGCCCTGGCCGGCGGGGTCGACCTCCTCTTCGACGAGGAGCCGTACCTCATGCTCAGCGCCGGCAAGGCGCTGTCCCCCAGCGGCCGCTGCCGCACCTTCGACGAGTCCGCCGACGGGCTGGTGCCCGGCGAGGGCGCCGGGATGGTGCTGCTGAAGCGGCTGGACGACGCGCTGCGCGACGGCGACCGGGTGCTCGCGGTGCTGGAGTCCTCGGGCGTCAACAACGACGGCCGGACGATGGGGTACACCACACCGAACGGCCGCGCCCAGCGCTCCCTGGTCTCCGACGTGCTCACCCGCGGCGGAATCGACGCCCGGACGATCGGGTACGTCGAGGCCCACGGCACCGGCACGATGATCGGTGACCCGATCGAGCTCCAGGCGCTCACCGCCGTCCACCGCGCCCACACCCAGGACCGCGGCTACTGCGGGATCGGCAGCATCAAGAGCTCGATGGGACACCTGCTCAGCGCCGCCGGCGTCGCCGGGTTCATCAAGGCCGTGCAGACCCTGCGGCACGGCACGCTCGTGCCCACCCTGCACTGCCACCGCCCGAACCCGCGGTTCGCCTTCGCCGAGTCGCCGTTCTTCCCGGTGACCGAGGTCGCGGACCTGCCCGCCGGAAGCCGGGTCGCGGTGAGCGCCTTCGGCTTCGGCGGGACCAACGCCCACGCCGTCCTCGGCGCCGGCACGCCCGGAGAGCCCGGGCGCCCCCCGCTGCCGCCCCCCGCCTACCGTCGCCGCCGGTTCTGGCACCGGCCCGCCGCCGCCGTGACCACCCCGGCCCCGCGCAGGTCTGCCCGGCTCGACCTGACGCTCACCTAATCCGGCGCGCCCGCCCGCCGCCCGCCGAGCCGAACCGCCGATCACCAGGAGAGAACACGTGGACCGACGGTCCGTACGCTGTGCCTTACACCTGAACAGGGACAACCCGATCGTCGACGACCACCGTGTGCACGGGGTGCGCACCCTGCCGGGAGTGACGTTCCTCGACATCGTCCAACGGCTGCTCGCGGCACACGACTTCCCGCTGGAGCGCACCGGCCTGAGCGACGTGCTGTTCGTCGAGCCCGTGGTGACCACCGAGGCCTTCGACCGGGAGCTGACCGTCGAGGCCGAACCCGACGGCGGCGTCTACCGGGTGACGGCGACCAGCCGGCGCACCCACGACGGCGGCCCGGTCGACGACACCGTGACCACCCACCTGCACGCCACCCTGCACACCGACCTGCCGCCGCTCACCGGCGCGCCCGACCCGGCGCCGGCCGGCGCCGCGCGCGACGTCGCCGAGGTGTACGCGACCGGGCGTTCGGCGGGCATCGAGCACCGGGCGTTCATGCGGGTCACCGGCACCCTGCGGGCCTCGGCGGACCGGGTCCGGTCCGAGATCGCGCTCGGCGAGGAGGCCCGCGCCACGGCCGAGGACTTCCTGCTCCACCCCGCCCTGCTCGACGGCTCCACCATGCAGGCGTACGCGCTCGCCTTCGCGGGCGAGGACGCCGACGGGCGCCCGCTGATCCCGCTGCACATCGGCGGGTTCCGGGCGGTCCGTCCGCTCGGCGAGGCCTGCACGGTGGACCTGCGGTTCACCCGGGTGGCGGCCGGCGCCGACGTGGTGAAGGCCGACATCGACCTGTACGACGGCTCTGGCGCGCCCGCCGCCCGGTTCACCGGCCTCACCTTCAAGCGGATCCGCTCCACGGCGTCGATCACCCGGCTCACCACGGTGGCCGCGGAGCCGGTGGCCGCCGCGCCGGAAGCCCTGCCGGCCCCCTCCGCCCCCTCCGCCCCCTCCGCCCCGCCCGTCCGGTCCGCTCCGTCCGCCCCGGCGGCCGCCGGTGACGGGCTGGGCGACCTCCGGGCGGAGGTCGCCGGGCTGGTCCGCCAGGCCGCCGGGGATCCCGCCCTGGCGGTCGACGGCGACCTCGGCTTCTACGACCTCGGGCTGGACTCGACCCACCTGCTCTCGCTGGTCCGCGCCTTCGAGGAGCGGTGGGACATCTCGCTGTACCCGACCCTGCTGTTCGAGTACCCCACGGTCGACGCGGTCGCCGCCCACCTGCTCGGCCTGCTGCCCGCCGACCGGCGCGCCCCGGCCGCCCCCGCGGTGGACGAGCCGGAGCCCGACGCCCCCGCCCGCACGCACTGCCTGACCGGCGTCTGGCAGTCGGCGCCCCGCCCGGCCGCGCCGGAGCAGGGCCCGCTGCTGGTGATCGGCGACCTCCGGGTTCACCCCGGGCAGATCACCGTCCGGCGCGGCGCGGCCTTCCGCCGGCTGGGGCCCGACGCGTACGAGCTCCGCGCCGACGAGGCCGGCGACCTCCGGCGGCTCCTGGCCGAGCTCGGCACCGCGCCCGAGCGGGTGCTGCACCTGGCCGCGCCCGCCGACGACCTCCCGGAGGCCGTCGAGACGGCCTGCCGCGAGCTGCTCGCCCTGGTGCAGGCGCTCGCGCCGCAACCGGTGTCCGTGGTGCACGCCGGGCCGGGGCCGGTCGCGGCCGCGGTGGCGGGGCTGGCCCGGACCGTCCGCCTGGAGCAGCCCAAGCTCGCCGTGACCGCCGTCGAGTGCGACGGCGACGCCGACCCGCGGGCCCTGCTCGCGGAGTTCGGCAACGGAGCCGAGACCTGGGTGCGGCACTCCCGGGGGCGCCGCGAGGTGCGCCGCTACCGCGACACGCCGCTCGACGCCGGGCAGCGGATCCGCCCCGGCGGCGTCTACCTGGTCACCGGCGGCGCGGGCGGCATCGGCCGGGAACTCGCCGCGCTGCTGGCCGAGCGGGGTGCCACGGCCGTGCTGGCCGGGCGGACGCCCCCGGCGGAGCCGGTCGCCGGCCGGTTCGTCCGCGCCGACGTGACGGTGCCCGCCGACGTAACGGCCCTGGTCGCCGACATCCTCGACCGGCACGGCCGGCTGGACGGCGTCGTGCACGCGGCCGGGGTGCTGCGGGACGCCATGCTGCCCGGAAAGTCCGCCGTGGACCTCGCCGCGGTGCTGGCACCCAAGGTGCGCGGCACGGTGCTGCTCCACCGGGCGACCCGTCATCTGAGCCTCGACTTCTTCGCGCTGTTCTCCTCGGTGACGGGCGTCGCCGGGAACGTCGGGCAGGTGGACTACGCCGCGGCCAGCGCCTTCCAGGACGCCTACGCCCGCGAGCACGGGCTGGTCTCCTTCGGCTGGCCGCTGTGGGCCGAGGGAGGGATGCGCACCGACGACGCGGCGCGTGCGCTGTTCCGCCGGCAGGGGCAGGTCCCGCTGCCGACTGCGGAGGGCCTGGCCGTGTTCGAGCGGGCGCTGTCGCTCACCGGCGCGGAGGTCGTGGTGCTGCACGGCGACCCCGAGCGCGCCCGTGAGGCGCTGGCCCTGGCCCCCGCCGACATCGCCGCCGACGCCCCCGCAGACGTCGCCGCGGTGACCGAGCCGGCCTGGGCCGAGGAGGCCGCGCCCGACCCGACCGGGGACATCGCGGTGATCGGCGTCGCCGGCCGCTACCCCATGGCCGAGGACCTCGACCGGTTCTGGACCAACCTGCGGACCGGACGCGACTGCGTCACCGAGATCCCCAAGGACCGCTGGGGGCCGGACGGCTTCTACGAGCCGCAGCGCGCCCCCGGTCGGTCGACCAGCAAGTGGGGCGGCTTCCTCGACGGCATCGACGAGTTCGACCCCGGCTTCTTCCGGATCACGCCGCGCGAGGCCGAGGGCATGGACCCGCAGGAGCGGCTGTTCCTGCAGACCTCCTGGCACGCCCTGGAGGACGCCGGCCTCACCCGCGCGGACGTCGCCGGGCGCCCGGTGGGCGTCTTCGCCGGGGTGATGTTCACCCAGTACCAGATGCTCGGCCTGGGCGCCGAGGAGCGGCTGCCGGTGCTGCCGACGTCCTTCGCCTCGGCCGTTGCCAACCGGGTCTCCTACTTCCTCGACCTGCGCGGGCCCAGCCTCGCGCTCGACACCATGTGCTCGTCGTCCCTCACCGCGCTGCACCTGGCGTGCGAGAGCCTGCGCTCCGGGGAGTGCGAGGTGGCGCTCGCCGGCGGCGTGAACGCGATCGTCCACCCGTACAAGTACCTGCACCTCAGCCAGGTCGGCTTCGTCTCCTCCGACGGACGCTGCCGGGCCTTCGGCAACGGAGGGGACGGCTACGTGCCCGGCGAGGGCGTCGGCGTCGTCGTGCTCAAGCCGCTGGCCCGCGCGCTGGAGGACGGCGACCGCGTCCTCGGCGTGATCAAGGGCAGCGCCGTCAACCACGGCGGGCGGGCGGGCGGCTTCTTCGTGCCCAACCCGGCCGCCCAGGCCGACGTGGTGCGCCGGGCGCTCGCGCGGGCGAACGTCGACCCGGCCTCGATCGGCTACGTCGAGGCGCACGGCACCGGGACCTCGCTCGGCGACCCGATCGAGATCTCCGCCCTGGACCGGGTCTTCGGCGGGACGACGACCCGGATCGGGTCCGTGAAGTCGTCGATCGGCCACCTGGAGTCCGCGGCCGGGATCGCCGGCCTGACCAAGATCCTCCTTCAGCTGCGCCACCGCACCCTCGCGCCCTCCCTGCACGCCGACCCGGCGAACCCCGCCATCGACTGGGACTCCGTCGGGCTGAACGTGCAGCGCCGGGCCGAGCCGTGGCCGGCCGGGGTCGGCACCCCGCGCCGGGCCGGACTGAGCGCGTTCGGCGCGGGCGGGGCCAACGCCCATGTCGTCGTCGAGGAGTTCCCGGAGCCGCCCGGACCGGACACCGGCCTCTGCGGGCCGCAGGCCGTCCTGCTCTCCGCCCGCACGGAGGAGGCGCTGCGCGAACTGGCGTACCGCTACACCGACCTGCCGGGCGCCGACCGGACCGCCGAGGTGGCGGAGCTGGCCGGGCTGGCGGGCGCCGACCCGGACACCGCCCTCGACGAACTCGGCCTGGACGCGGAGGACCTGCGCCGGCTGGCGCTGACCCTCGGCGAGCGCTTCCCCGGCCGGACCCCGCACGTCGACGCGCGCTCGACGCTGGCCGACCTCGCCGCGGCCGTGCCGGCCGGCACCGGAGCCGGCGTCCCGCTGGCGGACCTCGCCTACACCACGCAGACCGGGCGGGAGGCCATGGCCGAGCGGCTCGCCGTGGTCGTCTCCGGGCCGGACGAACTCCGCTCCGCCCTCCAGGCCTACCTGAACGGCTCGGCGCCGGCCAACTGCTATCGGGGCACCGCCGCCGGACCGGGCGGCGTCACCGCCCCGGACTCCCTCGACCCGCACGAGCTGGCCCGGGCCTGGGTGGCCGGCGCCGCCCCCGACTGGCGGGCGCTGCACCGGGACCGCAAGCCGCGCAAGGTGCGGCTTCCCGGCTACCCGTTCGCGCGGGTCCGCTGCTGGGTCGACAACACCCCGGCCGCCCCGGCCACCCGCCCGGCGGCGGCCCCGGCCCCGGTGGCGCTCCCGGCGGACGTCCCCGCGCAGGCCGCCGCGGACGTCCCGATGGACCTCCCGGTCTGGGAGCCGTGCGCGGTCCCCGCCGGGCGACCGACCCCCGACGGCCCGGTCGTGGTGCTGCACGCCCCCTCCCGGGCGGGCCTGGCGGCCGAGCTGGCGGACCGTCATGAGGGTGCCCTGGTCGTCGAGTTGGGTGGCCAGGTGACGGCCAGGCCGCGCCTGGTCTACGTCCTGACCGGCGCGACGGAGGCCGCCCCGAACGAGGTGGACCGGGTCGCCCGGGCCGAGGCGTCCGGCGTCCGGGCCCTGGCCCGGTACGCGCGGGAGTGGTCCCGGATCCGGGAGCTCGACTGGGTGATCGTCACCGCCGGTGCCGCCGCCGCCCCCGGGCGCGGTGTCACCGACCCGTACGCCGCCGGGGTCGTCGGCTTCGCCCGGGTGCTGGAGAACGAGCACCGCGGCTGGTCGGTCGCGACCGTCGACCTCGACCCGGCCCACCCGTCCGCCGCCCTGGTGGCACCGGCCCCCCGGGGCACCCGCCTCGCCTACACCGGCACGGTCTGCCACACCCAGGTGCTGCGCCCCGCCCCGGCGGGCGGCGGAGCCGTCCCGCTGCGCCGCGGCGGCCGGTACCTGGTCGTCGGCGGCGCGCAGGGGATCGGCCTGGCGCTCGCCCGCCGGCTGGTCGCCGAGTGGGACGCGCGGGTCGTGCTGGTCGGCCGCAGCGAACGGCCGGCCGACGGGCTCGGGGACGGCATCCGCTACGTCCGGGCCGACGCGACCGACGCCCGCCGGGTGGCGGCCCTCCTCGACGAGGCGGGGCCGGTGCACGGCGTCCTGCACGCCGCCCTGGTCCGCCGCGACCGGCTGACCCACCACCTCTCGGACACCGACCTGACCGAGAGCCTGGCCGCCAAGTCCGGCGTCGCGGCGGTCCTGGTCGACGCCCTGCGCGGACGGCACCTCGACTTCCTGGTGTTCTTCTCGTCCGCGCAGTCCTTCCTGGGCGACCCCGGCCTGGCCAACTACGCGGCCGGATCGACCTTCCTGGACGCCTACGCCCACGCCCTCGACGCCCGCCTGCCGTACCCGGTGCGGGCCGTCGACTGGGGCTACTGGGGCACCGTCGGAGCAGTGGCCGACGACACCCACCGCGACCGTCTGACCGCCGCCGGCTTCGCGTCCATCGAGCCCGGGAGCGGCTTCGCCGCGCTCGCCCGGGCCCTCGGACAGCCGGCGCCCCAGGTCGTCGTGGTACCCGGCAGCGCAGCCCTGCGCGATCGGATGGGAGCAGCGAGAACGGAGACGACGCAGATGGTGCCCACCGGCCGCCCACTGACCGCCGGAGACCGCCGGGTGGTGGACGACTTCCACGCCCTCGACCGCCGCATGACGACGATCGCGAGCGGCGCCCTGCTCGCCGTCCTCGACGACCTCGGCGCGTGGCACGGCTCCGACCCGGATGCCGACGAGGTCGCCCGCCGGGTGGGGGTCGTCCCCCGCTACGACCGGCTGCTGCGCACCCTGCTGACCATGATCATCGAGGAGGGCCTGGTCGAGCTCCGCGACGGGCGCCACCGGCCGGTGCCGGGCGCCCTGGCCGCGGCCCGGGCCGACGGACACCTGCGGCAGCTGGAGGACCTCGCCGCCGAGCACCCCGAGCACGCGGTGTTCGTCCGGCTGCTCGCGCACTGCCTGGCGCACTACGGCGAACTGCTGCGCGGCGAACTCCTCGCCACCGAGCTGCTGTTCCCCTCCTCCGGCACCTCGCTGATGGAGGGCATCTACCGGGGCAACCCGATCAGCGACCTCTACAACGACCTGCTGACGGACCGCCTCATGGCGCACGTCGAGCGGCGGGCGGCCGAGCTGCCGGCCGGCGGGACGGTCCGCGTCCTGGAGGTCGGCTCGGGCACCGGCGGCACCTCCGCCGGCCTGCTCCGCGCGCTGGACCGGTACGGCGACCGGGTGGAGTACTGGTACACCGACCTGTCCGTCACCTTCCTCGCGCACGGCCGGCGGGAGTTCGGCGGACGCCACCCGTTCACCCGGTTCAAGCGCCTCGACCTGGACACCGACCCGGTCACCCAGGGGTTCCCCGCGGGCGGCTTCGACCTGGTGGTCGGCGCGAACGTCCTGCACGCCACCTCCGACCTGGGCCGCGCCGTCCGCCACCTGCGCGCCGTGCTGCGCACCGGGGGCGAGCTGCTGCTCAACGAGCTGACGACGGTCACCCTGTGCGGGACCGTCACCTACGGCCTGTTCGACGGCTGGTGGACGCACCACGACACCGCGCTGCGCCTGCCCGGCTCGCCGCTGCTGGACGTGCCGGGCTGGACGGCGCTGCTCACCGGGGCCGGCTACGGCCCGGTGGCCGCGCTGCCGGGCACCGCGGAGACCGGCCGCAACTTCCAGCACGTCGTCGTCGCCACGGCGGCGCCCGGCACCGCCCAGGACGGCGTCGCCGCGCCGGCCGGCGCCACCGCCACGGCGGCCGCCGGCACCGCCACCGCCCCGACCGGGTACGACCCCGCCGCCGCGTTCACCGACGAGCTGCTGGTGCTCACCTCCGACGCCTCGGGCATCCCGCGCGAGGAGCTGGACCTCGACCGGGCGATCGGGGACTACGGCTTCGACTCCGTCAGCTACAGCCTGCTCGCCACCCGGCTGAACGACGAGTTCGGCTTCGACGTGACCCCCGCGCTGTTCTACGAGACGGCCACCCTGCGCGCCCTGGCCGAGCGCCTGGTCCGCGACCACGGGGACCGGCTGCGCACCCGGTACGCCGGGCCGGCCGGGAACACCGCGCCGGCCGGGAACACCGCGGTCGAACACCGACCGGAGCCGGCCGCCGAGCCCGCCGTCCCGGCCCCGCGGGACGCCGCCCGCCCCGCCGGCCCGGGCCCGATCGCGATCATCGGCCTGTCCGGGCGGATGCCCGGCAGCCGGGACCTGGACGACTTCTGGCGTCACCTCGCGGCCGGCGACGACCTCATCGGCGAGGTGCCGGCCGACCGCTGGGACTGGCGCACCCTCCCGGAGGGCGTGCACGCCCGGCGCGGCGGATTCGTCCACGACGTCGACATGTTCGACCCGCTGTTCTTCGGCATCTCGCCGCACGAGGCCGCCGGGATGGACCCGCAGCAGCGACTGGTGCTGCAGGGGGTGTGGACGGCGCTGGAGGACGCCGGCCTGGCACCCGGCACGCTCGCCGGATCCGACGTCGGCCTGTTCATCGGCGCCGGGTCGAACGACTACGACGAGATCCGGCAGGCCGCAGGCCACCCGGTCGACGCCCACGCCGCCACCGCCACCACCCACTCCATCCTGGTCAACCGCGTCTCCTACCTGCTCGACCTGCACGGGCCGAGCGAGCCGGTCAACACCGGCTGCTCCAGCTCCCTGGTCGCGATCCACCGGGCCGCCGAGGCGATCCGGTCGGGGGAGTGCGACATCGCGGTGGCCGGTGGCATCAACCTCATCCTGACGCCGCACAACCACGTGCTGCTGAGCAGCACCGGCATGCTCAGCCCCACCGGGCGGTGCCGCTCCTTCGACGCGGACGCGGACGGCTTCGTCCGCAGCGAGGGCTTCGGCCTGGTCGTGCTGACCAGCGCCGACCGGGCGCGCCGGCACACCGTCCGGGCCTGGCTGCGGGGCAGCGCCGTCAACCACGGCGGCCGGGCCCGCTCGCTGACCGCGCCCAACCCGGCCGCCCAGGCGGCGATGATCGTCCGGGCGCACGAGCGCGCGGACGTCGACCCGACCACGATCGGCTACCTGGAGACCCACGGCACCGGCACCGAACTCGGCGACCCGGTCGAGATCAACGGCCTGCGGATGGCCTTCGACGAACTGCGCCGTGGCCGGGGCCTTCCCCAGCCGGCCGAGCCCCACTGCGGGGTCGGCGCGGTGAAGGCCAACGCCGGCCACCTGGAGTCCGCCGCCGGCGCCGCCGGGGTGATCAAGGTGCTGTTGGCGATGGAGCACGGCGTGCTGCCGCCGGTGGCCGGCCTCACCGAGCCCAACCCGCACCTGCGGTTCGACGGGAGCCCGTTCCACCTGGTGCGGTCGGCGACCGCCTGGCCGCGCCCGGCCGACCACCCGCGCCGCGCGGGCGTCAGCTCCTTCGGCTACGGCGGGGTCAACGCCCACGTCGTGCTGGAGGAGGCGCAGCCGGGCCCGGCGCCGCGGCGTCCGGCCGGCCCCTGGGTCTTCCCGCTGTCGGCGCGCACGCCGCAGGCGCTGCGCCGCTACGCCGCCGCCCTGCGCGACGGCCTGGACCGGATCGCCGACCTGGCGGACGCGGCCCACACGCTGCAGCACGGCCGCGACGCGATGGCCGAGCGACTGGCCGTCACCGCCGCCGACCGCCGGACCCTCGCCGCCGCGCTCGCCGCCGCGGCCGAGGGAGCGGACCACCCCGCGCTGGCCCGGCCCGGTGGCACGGCCCCGGCCGACCGCTGGGTCGCCGGGGAGCCGGTGGAGTGGCCGGACGGCGGCGTGCTGGTGGCGCTGCCCACCTATCCGTTCGAGCGCCGGCGGTGCTGGGTCGGCGAGCACGAGCCGTCCGCCGAGGCGGCCGTGCCCGGGACCACCGCCCCGGCCGAGGCCGAGGCCGTTCCGGTGACCCCGGCCGCGGCCGGCACCGCTGCGGCAGGAGTCCGACCGCTCGCGCCGCAGGCGGGATTCGAGGCGCCGAGCCCGGTGCTCGGCCGACAGGAGGTTCAGGTGGCAGTCGCGGGCACGGAAGACCTCCTCGCGGGCACCGCCGCCCCGGCGGCCGGGACGGACCGGGAACAGGGCGCCGGCGCGGCCGACGATGCCTGGCAGGCCGCCGTGGCGGGCGAACTGCTGGCGCTCGTCCAGGAGGTGGCCGGGGTCCTGCCCGGTGAGCTCGCCGCGGACGAGCAGCTCAGCCGCTACGGCTTCGACTCGATCATGTACACCAGGCTCAGCCACCAGGTGAACACCCGCTGGGACCTCGACGTGACCCCGGCATCCTTCTTCGGGGTCGCCACCGTCGAGGACCTGGTGGCCAAGATCCTCCGTGACCACGGCCAGGCCATCCTCGCGCAGGATCCCGCGGTGGCCGCGGCCGCGGCAGCGCCGCTGGCGGCGCCGGTGGCCGCGTTCATGGCCGCGCTGGTCGCCGTGCCGGCCGCCGTCGCCGCGCCCGCCATGGTCGTCGCGCCGGTCGCGCCGGTCGCGCCCGTGGCCACGCCCGCCGTGCCGGTAGCCGCCGCGCCCACCGCCGTGGCCGCGTCGGTCGCCGCGCCGGTCGCCGCGCCGACCGTGGTCGCCGAGCCCACCACCGCCGCCGCCGTGCCGACGAGCGCCCCGGCGCCGGTCGCGGCCGCGCTCGACGGCGTCGCGATCGTCGGCATGGCCGGGGTGCTGCCGGAGTCCGACGACCTGGACGAGTTCTGGGAGCACCTGGTGGCGGGCGACGACCTCGTCCGCGAGATCCCGGCGGACCGCTGGGACTGGCGCCGCATCGACGGCGAGCCCGAGCCGGGCGAGTTCCGCACCAACGTCCGGTGGGGCGGGTTCATGCGCCGGGTCGACCTGTTCGACGCGCGGTTCTTCGGCATCTCGCCGACCGAGGCCGTCGCGATGGACCCGCAGCACCGGCTCGTCCTGGAGGCCACCTGGAGCGCGATCGAGAACGCGGGCATCCGGCCGTCCGCGCTGTCCGGCACGGACACCGGCGTCTTCATCGGGAGCAGCACCTACGACTACTTCGAGCTGCAGCACGCCCTCGGCGTCCCGCTCGACGGCTACAACTCGGCCGGCCGGGCCCACGCGATCCTGTCCAACCGGGTGTCCTACCTGCTGAACCTCCGCGGCCCCAGCGAGCCCGTCGACACCGCCTGCTCGTCCTCGCTGCTCGCCGTCCACAAGGCGGCCGAGGCGATCCGGCAGGGCGAGTGCGAGGTCGCGCTGGCCGGCGGCGTGAACGTCATCGCCTCGCCGACGCTGTTCGTCGACATGAGCCTGGGCGAGATGCTGAGCCCGGACGGCCGCTGCCGCACCTTCGACGCGCGGGCCAACGGCATCGCCCGGGCCGAGGGCGTCGGCATGGTGGTGCTCAAGCGCCTCGACGCGGCGGTGCGCGACGGCGACGTCATCCACGGCGTCCTGCGCGGCAGCGCGGTCAACCACGGCGGCCGCACCAACTCGCTGACCGCGCCCAACCCGGACGCGCAGGCCGCCTGCGTGGTCGCGGCCCACCGCCGTGCCGGAGTGGACCCCCGGACGGTCACCTACGTCGAGACGCACGGCACCGGCACCGAACTCGGCGACCCGATCGAGGTCGAGGGCCTGAAGACGGCCTTCACCCGGCTGTACGCCGACCACGGCGCCCAGTGGACCGAGCCGCACGTCGCGCTGGGGTCGGCGAAGCCCAGCACCGGCCACCTGGAGGCGGCCGCGGGCGTCACCGGCCTGATCAAGGCGCTGCTCTCGATGCGCCACCGGGAGATCCCGGGCAACGTGCACCTCGAAACCCTCAACCCGCACCTGCGGCTGGAGAACAGCCCGCTGCGGGTGGTGCGCGAGCGCGAGCCCTGGCTGCCGGTGCGCACCGCTACCGGGGCCGAGGCCCCGCTGCGTGCGGGGGTGAGCGCCTTCGGGCTGGGCGGGGTCAACGTCCACGCGGTGGTCGAGGAGTACCGCGAGGCGCCGGTCGCCGGGCCCGCCGGCGACCAGCTGTTCGTCCTGTCGGCGCGGGACGCCGAGCGGCTGCGCGATTACGCCGGGAACCTCGCCCGGTGGGCCCGGCGCCACGAGGACGTGGACCCGGCCGCGCTCGCCCACACCCTGCAGAGCGGGCGGGAGGAGTACGCCGAGCGCCTCGCCGTCGTCGCCGACTCGCCGTCCTCGCTCGCGGCGGTCCTGGAGGCCTGGCTGGCCGACGGCACCGAGCAGCGGGTGTTCACCGGAAGCGGCCGGGACGCCACCACGTCGCTCCTGCTGGAGGGGGCGGAGGGGCTCCACTACCTGCGGGCCGTCGTGGACGCCGGCCGGCTGGACAAGGTGGCCCGGCTCTGGGTCGGCGGCGCCCCGATCGACTGGGCGCAGCTGTGGCGGGGGGCGGCACCCCGGCGGGTGCCCGCGCCGACCTACCCGTTCGCCCGGGAGAGCTACTGGCTCACCCCCGGCGACCGGTTCGACCGGGTGCAGGCCGCGGGCTCGGGGCTGATCGCGGCCGAGGGCGCCGCCGTGGCGCCGGCCGGGCCCGTGCCGGCCGAGCCCGTCGTGGCCGAGCCCGTCGCGGCTCCGGCCCCCGCTCCGGCTCCGGTGGCGGCGGCCGCACCTGCGGCCGCACCCGTGGCCGCGCCCGCTCCGGCGCCTGCTCCGGTGCCTGCTCCGGCACCGGTGGTGCCCGCGCCCGCCGAGGCCGCCGCGCCCGCCGCGGTCCCGCCGGTCGGGCCGGCACCGGCCGACGGTGACCCGGAGGCCGCCGTCCGCGAGCACGTGCGCGCCCTGCTGGCCGCGCACCTGGGGATGCGGATCGAGCGGCTCACCGTGGACCTGGCGCTGTCCGAGGCGGGGGTGGACTCGCTGGGCCTGCGCCGACTGAGCCGGCGCCTGGGCGCCGACTACGGCGTGAACATCCCGACCCGCATGTTCTCCGTGCGGCAGACCGTCAGGTCGGCGGCGCAGGCGGTGTTCGAGGCCTACGGGCCGTTGCCCGCGTCGCAGCAGCCCGCACCGGCACCCGCACCCGCACCCGCACCCGTGACCGCACCGCCGTCCACACCCGCACCGGCACCCGTAACCGCAGCGGCACCCGTGACCGCGCCGCCGTCGGACGGCATCGCCGCGCTGCTGGCGGGCCTGCGCGACGGCAGCCTCGGCGTCGACGCCGCGCTGGCCGCACTGAAGGAAGGGGCGGGCCGATGAGCACCGCACTGCGCGAACTGCTGGCGGCGATCGCCGCCGGCGAGGTGTCGGAGGACGTGGCGGGGCCGCTGCTGCGCAGCCTGGTCGAGGCCGCCCCGGCCGCTGCCCCGGCCGCCGCCGCCCCGGCCGCCGCGACGGCGCCCGTACCGGCCCCGGCCGCGGTCCCCGCGCCGACGGCGTACGACCCGAACCCCTATCCGCTCACCCGCGGCCAGGCCGCGCTGTGGGCCATCCACGAGGGCCGGCCGGACGCCACCTCCTACAACCTCCCGCTCGGCCTCTGGCTCGGCGAGCAGGTCGACCCGGACCGGCTCGCCGAGGCGCTGATCGCCGCGGTGGAACGCAACCCGGACCTGCGCATCGCCGTCCGGCTGGACGCCACCGGCCCGGTGCAGGTGATCACCGACCGCCCGGTCGAGGTGCCCCGGCTGGACCTCGGGCACGTGACCGACGGCGAGTTCACGGCCCGCGTCAACACCCTCGTCCGGCAGCCGTTCGACCTGGAGCACGACCCGCTGCACCGGTCCTGGCTGATCACCACGCCCGGCGGCGGGACCCTGCTGCTGCTCGTGTTCCACCACCTGATCACCGACGGCGTCTCCAGCCACCTCCTGCTGCGCGACATCGTCGCCTGCTACGACGGGCTGACCTCCGGCCGCGGGCTGCCGCCGGTCGAACCGGCCACGCCGTACTCCGAGTTCGTGCGGTGGCAGCGGGAGATGCTGGCCGGCCCGCAGGCCGAGGAGTACCGGCGCTGGTGGCTCGACCGGCTGGGCGGCGCCTCGACCGCGCCCGTGCTCCAGGCGGTCGCCGACCGCCGCCGGGTCGGCCCCGCCTCGCACACCAGCGGGGCGATGGTGCAGCTCCGGCTGCCGGAGGCCACCTGGAGCGCCGTCCGGAGCACCGCCCGCGCGGCCGGGGTGACCACCTTCGGCGTGGTCTTCGGCGCCTTCGCCGCGCTGCTGCAGCGGCACTCCGGCCACCGCGACATCAGCGTGATGGTGCCGACCGACGGCCGCCCCGAGTACCGCTTCGACCGCACCGTCGGCTACCTGATCAACCCGGTCGTCCTGCGGGTGGACTGCGACCCGCAGCTGAGCTTCACCGAGCTGGCGAACGCCGTCCAGGACGAGATGGTCCGGGCCGAGGACTACGGCGGCTACCCGTTCGCCTCGGTCGTCGACGACCTGCGCCGCGGCCCGGACGCCGGCGCGGAGTTCGGCATCGGCTTCTACCTGCAGCAGGGCGTCGGCGGGGACCAGGACATGGCCGCCGGCCAGACCGTCTTCCGGGACGCCCTCGACCTCACCCAGGAGAGCGAGAACGACCTCGTCGTCGAGGTGGTCGTCCGCGACACCGAGGCCCTGCTGTACGTCAAGTACGACACCGAGCTGTTCGACCGCCCCACCGTCGAGCGGCTGGCCGAGCACTACCGGCTGCTGCTCGAAGCCGTGACGGCCGACCCGAACCGGCGCGTCGCCGACCTCGACCTGGGCACCCCCGACGAGCGGGGCACCCTGGAGCGGGTCAACGCCACCCGCGCCGAGCGGCCGCGCGACGTCAGCACGGCCCAGCTGGTGCTCGCCCGTGCCGAACGGCACCCGGAGCGCACCGCCGTGGTGGACGCCGAGGGCGCGCTGACGTACGCCGAGCTCGCGGGCCGGGTGCGCGCCCTCACCGGGGTGCTGCGCGCCCGCGGGGTGCAGCCGGGCGACCTGGTCGGCGTGCTGACGGACCGTCGCGCCGTGCTGATCGTCGCGCTGCTCGCCGTCCAGGCCGCCGGGGCCGCGTACGTCCCGCTGGACCCGGACTTCCCGGCCGCCAGGCTCGCCCACATCGGCTCCGACGCCGGGCTGGCCGCCGTCCTGCTCGAACCGGGCCTGGCCGACCGGCTGCCCGCGGACGTCCCGGGCGTTCGGATCCCCGTCGACGACCCGGGCGCCGCGGCGCCGGCCGAACCGGTCGCCCGCCGCGACGCCGACCTCGCCTACGTGCTCTACACCTCCGGTTCGACCGGACGGCCCAAGGGCGTCGAGGTCACCCACGGCAACCTGGTCAACCTGCTGACCGCGATGGCCGACCGGCCGGGCTGCACCGAGGACGACGTGCTGCTCGCCGTCACCACCGCCGGCTTCGACATCGCCGGACTGGAGCTGCTGCTGCCGCTCACCCGGGGCGCCACCGTGCGCATCGCGCCCGCGGACACCGTCCGGGACGGGCTGGCGCTGGCCGAGCTGCTGGACGGCTCGGGAGCGACGCTCGTCCAGGCCACCCCGGCCACCTGGCAGATGCTGCTGCACGCCGGCTGGACCGGACGGGTGCGTCGGCTGCTGTGCGGCGGGGAGCCGCTGACCGCCGAACTCGCCACCCAACTGCTCGACCGCTGCGACGAGTTGTGGAACATGTACGGCCCGACCGAGACGACCATCTGGTCCTCCGCGCTGCGGGTGCGCCGCAACCGGCCGGTCACCGTCGGCACCCCGATCGCCAACACCACCTTCCGGGTGGCCGGTCCGGACGGCGCCCCGGTGCCGTTCGGCGCCGTCGGGGAGCTGCTGATCGGCGGGGAGGGCGTCGCCCGGGGCTACCGCAACCGGCCCGAGCTGACCGCCGAGCGCTTCCCGCGCGACCCGGCGACCGGCGAGCGGCTCTACCGGACCGGGGACCTGGCGCGCTGGTCGGCCACCGGGGAGCTGCTGCTGCTCGGCCGGGCCGACCGGCAGGTGAAGCTGCGCGGCCACCGCATCGAGCTCGGCGAGGTCGAGTCCGCCGTCCGGCGGCACCTCGAGGCCGGGGACGTCCGGGTGGTCGTGCGCGAGGACCTGCCGGGCACCCCGCAGCTGGTCGCGTTCGTGACCGCCGCCCCCGACGCCGCGGCCGCGGCCCTCCGACGGGCCGGCGAGCTGCTGCCCGAGTACATGGTCCCGGCCCGGACGGTCGCGCTGACCCGGTTCCCGATGACCCCCAACGGGAAGGTCGACGTCGGCCCGTTGGCGGACCTCCCGCCGGCCGAACTGCTGAGCCGGTTCGGGCACCCGCAGGAGCGGACCGCACCGGGTGCGCCCGCCGCCCCGGCCGCCCCGGCCGCGGCGCGGCAGGCCGCGCCCGCCGGCGACCTGCTGGCCCGGCTGCGCGAAGCCACCGCGGGCGTCGCGGGGCGGCCCGCCGAGGAGGTCCCGGTCGACCGGCCCCTGGGCGAGGTGGGCTTCGACTCCGTCGGCTTCACCCAGCTGGCCGTGGTCCTGCGGGAGCGGCTCGGCATCGCCGTGCGGCCCACCGTCTTCTACTCCCACCCGGACCTCGCCTCGCTGGCGGCCCACCTGACCGCGACCCACCCCGAGGCGCTCGCCCCGGTCGCCCGGGCGTCCGCGACCCCGGTCGCCGGGCCGGCCCCGGCCGCCGGTGCGCCCGCGGCGGCCGTCGGCTACCCGCCGGTCGCGATCATCGGGGTCGGCGGCCGGCTGCCGTCCTCGGCGAGCCTGGAGGAGTTCTGGGGCCACCTCACGGCCGGCCGCGACCTGACCCGCCCGTACCCGCTGGAGCGCGGCTTCTCCGCCCGGTTGTTCCCGGAGAGCTACCGCGGCTCCTTCGTCGACGACGTGGACGCGTTCGACCCGTCGCTGTTCCGCATCTCGCCCCGCGAGGCGGCCCAGATGGACCCGCAGCACCGGCTGCTGCTGCACGCCGCGCACGAGGCCCTGCTGGACTCCGGGCACGTGCCCGCCGAGCTGGCCGGCAGCCGCACCGGTGTCTTCGTCGGGCTCAGCGGCGCGGACTACCTCAGCCTGCTCGGCCCCGGCTCCCCGGAGATGGGCGACCACTTCCTGATCGGCAACGTCGCCTCCATCGCGGCCAACCGCATCTCGTACGTCTACGACCTGAGCGGCCCGAGCGCGGTGTTCGACACCGCCTGCTCCAGCTCGCTGGTCGCGATCCACCGGGCGGCCCGCGCACTGCAGTACGGCGACTGCGAACTGGCCCTGGCCGGCGGGGCGAACCTGCTGCTGGCGCCGCACGGCTTCGCCGGGCTGCGCCGCGCCGGGATGCTCAGCCCCGACGGCCGCTGCAAGACCTTCGACGAGCGGGCGGACGGCTACGGACGCGGCGAGGGCGTGGTCCTGCTGGCGCTCAAGCTGCTCGACCGCGCGCTCGCGGACGGGGACCCGGTGCACGCCGTCCTGATCGGCTCGGCGGAGAACCACGGCGGGCACACCCACTCGCTGACGGTGCCCAACCCGCAGGCGCAGCGCGAGGTCGTGCTGGCCGCGCACCGCGCCGCCGGGATCTCGCCGGACACCGTCGGCTACATCGAGGCGCACGGCACCGGGACTCCGCTCGGCGACCCGATCGAGGTCGACGCGCTCAAGGAGGCGTTCACCCGCCTCTACGAGGACTGGGGGATCCCGGTCGTCCCGGGCCGGACCGGCGTCGGATCGGTCAAGACCAACATCGGTCACCTGGAGGCCGCGGCGGGCGTCGCGGGCATCGTGAAGGTCATGCTGGCGATGCGTCACCGCACGCTCCCCGGCCTCGTGGACCTTCGGACGCCCAACCCGATGCTCGACTTCGCGGACAGCCCGCTGCGGATCCAGTCCGCGGCGCAGGCGTGGGAAACACCCGACGGCGCGCCGGCCCGAGCCGGCGTCAGCTCGTTCGGCATGGGAGGCAGCAACGTGCACGTGGTAATGGAAGAGGCGGGGGAACGTTGATGGGTGGCACCACCGAGGACCGAGCCGCTCGGCTGATCGTGCTGTCGGCCGACGGCCGCGAGCAGCTCGACCGCTACCGGGCCGAGCTGGCGGCCTGGCTGGACGCCCACCCGGCTGCCTCCCTGGACCGGATCGCGTACACCCTGGGGACCGGCCGCGAGCAGCTGCGGGAGCGGCTCGCCGTGGTCGTCACCGGGGTCGCCGAGCTGGCCGCCCGGCTGCGGGACGGCGAGGGCGTGCACACCGGGACGGCCGCGCCCGGCGCCGCCGACGGCCCGGTGACCGTCGACGACCCGGCCGCGGCGGCCCTGCGCTGGACCACGGGCGGGACGCTGGAGTGGCCCCGCCCGGCGGGCCGCCGGCCGGCCCGGCTCTCGCTGCCGCAGCCGCCCCGGGCGACCCGCGGCTTCTGGATCGACCCGCCTGCGGCGTTGGCCGGGGCCGTCCCCGAACGACTGCTGACCGGCGGCGAGTTCTACCTGCGCGACCACGCCCTGGGCACGGTCCGGATCCTGCCCGCCGTCGCGGCGCTGGAGTTCGCGGTGGACGCCGCCGCCGAGCGCGGGCACGGCCGGGCCACCGGCATCGTGAACGTGCTCTGGGCCCGCCCCGTGCTGGTCCGGGACGAGCCGGTGCGGGTGCGCCTGCACCTCGAACCGGCCGCCGACGGCGGGGTCGCCTACGAGCTGCGGCGGGTCGACGGCACGGCCGACGGCGTGCTCTGCTCGACCGGCACCCTGCGCTTCGACGAGGCCGCGCCCGCGCCCCGGATCGACCTGGAGGTCATCCGCGCCCGCCTGCCCAGGACGTCCACGGCCGAGGACTGCTACGCGGTGTTCGCCGCGCTCGGCGGCGGCTACGGGCCGAGCCTCCAGGGCCTGGAGTCGGTGCGGCACACCCCGGGCGAGGCGCTGGCCCGGGTGGCCGTCCCGGCGGCCGCCGACGAGCCGTTCGACCGCTTCACCCTGCACCCGTCGCTGCTCGACGCCATGCTCCAGGCCTGCCTGTGGACCGACCAGGACCCGTCGGCCCCCCGGGCGCGCGAGCTGCCCTTCGCCCTGGACGGCGTCGACATCTTCGGGCCGCTGCCCGAGCGGGGCCACGTGCACGCCGTGGCGACCCCGGCCGGCCACGACGTGGTGCTCGCCGACGACGACGGCCGGGTGTCCGTGCGGCTGCGCGCCGTGGTCACCCGGGCCCTGGACGGCGCCGCCGCGCCGGACGGCCCGGCCGCCGCCCACCTGCTCGTCCAGCGGTGGCAGGACGCCCCCGCCGGAGCGGACGCCGCCCGGCCGACCCGGGTGCGGCTGCTCGGCGAGGGCGAGCTGCCCGGCGCCGAGCGGACCACCGAGGACGCCGTCCTGGCGGGCGACGAGGACCTGCTCGTCGTCCGCACCACCGACGGCGACCCGCTGCCCGGACTGCTGCGGCTGTTCCGCTCCTGGGCGGCGCGGCCGACCGGGCGCCCGGTCCGGGTGCTCCAGGTCCTGCGGCCGACCGGCGGCGCCGACGACGCGCGGGTGCACGCCCTGGACGGCTTCGCGCGCGCGCTCGCCAACGAGCACCCGGAGTTCCGGGTCGCGGCCGTCGAGGCGGACGACCTCGCCGCCGCCGTCGCGGCCGAGGCCGGTGCCGCGCACGAGTTCCGCGTCCGGTACACCGCCGGGCGCCGACAGGTGCTCCGCTGGGAGCCGGTCGCCCCGGCCGCCGCCCCGATCGCCCCGCGCGGCACCGTGCTGGTGACCGGTGGCGCGGGCGCCCTGGGCCGCCACCTCATCGCCCACCTGGGCGCGGGCGCCCGCTACGTGCTGACCGGCCGTTCGGCGGAGGCCGACCTCTCCGCTCTGCGCGCCGCCGGGCTCGACGTCCACTACCTGCGGGCCGACCTGGGCGCTCCCGGTGCGGCCGCGGAGCTCGTCGGGCGGGTGCACACCGACTTCGGCCCGATCCACGGAGTGCTGCACCTCGCCGGCACCACCCGGGACGCGCTGCTGGCGCGCAAGTCCGACGAGCAGTTCGCGGACGTGCTCGGGCCCAAGGTCGCGGGCACCCTCGAACTCGACCGGGCCACCGCGGGCGACCCGCTGGAGTTCTTCGTCTGCTTCTCCTCGATGTCCGGCGCCGCCGGCAGCCCCGGACAGACCGACTACGCCTACGCCAACCGCTTCCTGGACGCCTTCGCGGCCTGGCGCCGGGCGAGCGACCGGCCCGGGCGCAGCCTCTCCGTGCTCTGGTCGCTCTGGGCGGACGGCGGGATCCGCGTCGACGCCGACGAGGCCACCGCGGCTCGGATGGCCCGTCAGGTCGGGCTGGTGGCGATGCCGACCGCCGCGGCGCTGGAGGCGTTCGACCGCGCGCTGGGCCACGACGGGGACCACGTGATGGTCGCGCACGGCCATTTGGCGCGGCTGCGGGAGGTCCTCGACGCACCGGCCCCGGCCCTGCCGTCGGTGGCGGCGCCCGCGGCCTCCGCCGCGTCCGCCGAGTCCGCCGCGTCCGCGCCGGACGGGCGGTCGCCGGAGGTGACCGGCGCCGTCGAGGAGTTCCTGCGCGGCGTGCTGGCCGAGGTGTTCGACTTCCCGCCGGAGGAGATCGACGCGGACACCGCGTTCGAGCAGTTCGGTATCGACTCGCTGCTGATCATGGATCTGACCCGGCGGCTGGAGGACCACTTCGGGTCGCTGCCGAAGACCCTGTTCTTCGAGTACCAGAACCTGCGGGCGCTCGCGGGCTGGTTCGCCGGGCAGTACGGCGACCGGTTCGCCCCGCGGGCGGCGGCGCCCGCGCCGGAGGCCGCCCCGGTGCCCGAGGCCGTGCCGGTGGTCGAGGCCGCCCCCGCCCCCGCCCCCGTCGCCGTCGCCGCCGCCCCCGCCCCCGCCCCCGTCGCCGTCGCCGCCGCGTCCGCGCCGGCTGCCCCCGCCGGCCCGATGCCCATCGCCATCGTGGGCGTGGCCGCGCGGTTCGCCGAGTCGGACACCCCGGAGGAGTTCTGGGCCAACCTGCGGGCGGGCCGGGACCTCGTCACCGAGATCCCCGCGGACCGCTGGGACTGGCGCGACTACGACCAGGCCACCCCCGCCGACCAGGCCGCCCGGTACAGCCGCTGGGGCAGCTTCCTGCGCGGCATCGACCGCTTCGACCCGCTGTTCTTCGGCATCTCGCCCCGCGAGGCCGAGATCATCGACCCCCAGGACCGGCTGTTCCTCCAGGCCGCCTGGCACGCCATGGAGAACGCCGGCCGCACCCGCGAGGACCTGCGCTCCCGCCGCGTCGGTGTCTACGTCGGCGCGATGTACGGGCTGTACCAGCTGCACGAGGCCGAGGACGGCCGGATCGGCGCCTCCTCGCACGCGTCGATCGCCAACCGCGTCTCGTACACCCTGGGCCTGACCGGCCCGAGCCTCGGCGTGGACACCATGTGCTCGTCCTCGCTGACGGCCATCCACCTGGCGGTGCGGGACCTGCGAGCCGGTGACACCGAGTTCGCCGTCGCGGGCGGCGTCAACCTCCACGTGCACCCGTACAAGTACCGCTTCCTCGGCCAGGGCGGCTTCACCTCGAGCGACGGTCGGTGCCGCAGCTTCGGCGCGGACGGCGACGGCTACGTGCCCGGTGAGGGCGTGGGCGCCGTGCTGCTGCGCCCGCTCGCTGACGCCGTCCGGGACGGCGACCACATCCACGGCGTCATCCTGGGCTCCAGCGTCAACCACGGCGGCCGGACCAACGGCTTCACCGTGCCCAATCCGGTCATGCAGGGCGGGCTGGTCAGCCAGGCGCTGGCCGAGGCCGGGGTGGACCCCGACTCGCTCGGCTACCTGGAGGCCCACGGCACCGGCACCGCGCTCGGCGACCCGGTGGAGATCCGCGGCCTCGCCCTGGCCCTGGGCGGCTCCGACCGGGCGCCGGGCAGCCTGCCGATCGGCTCGGTCAAGTCCAACATCGGGCACCTGGAGTCCGCCTCCGGCATGGCCGGACTCAGCAAGGTGCTGCTGCAGATGCAGCACGGCGAGCTGGTGCCCTCGCTCCACGCGGACCCGCCGAACCCGAACATCGACTTCGACTCGACCCCGCTGCGGGTGCAGCGCGAGCTCGCCCCCTGGCCCCGGCAGGACGGCCGGCCCCGCCGGGCGGGCATCAGCTCCTTCGGCGCGGGCGGTGCCAACGCCCACCTGGTCGTCGAGGAGTACGTCGCCGACCCGTCGGCCGCGCGGCCGTCGGCCGGCCAGGCCGGCCCCTGGCTGTTCCCGCTGTCGGCCCGGGCGCCGGAGCGCCTGCCCGTGCTGGCCGCGCAGCTCGCGGACGCCGTGGAGCGGGGGCGGTACGACCTCGCGGACGTGGCGTTCACCCTGCAGGCCGGGCGCGAGGAGTGGGCGGACCGGATGGTCGTGCTCGCCGCCACCGCCGAGGAACTGGTGGCCGGGCTGCGCGGGGACGCGCTGTCCGGCGTCTGGAACGGCAGCGCGCGCGGCCGGGCTTCGGCCCGGGCCGCGGCGCCCGCCGGCGACGACCCCGCCGAGCTCGCCGCGGCCTGGGTCGCCGGCGCCAGGATCACCTGGCCCCGGGGCAGCGGGCGGCGCGTGCCGTTGCCCGGCTACCCGTTCGAGGAGCTGCGCTGCTGGCTGACCGACACCATCTGGTCGCCGCCCGCCCGCACGGCGGTGTCGGGCCCCGTCCACCCGCTGCTGGACGGGGTCGACCCGGCCGACAGCCTCGACGGTCTGACCCACCGGGCCGTCTTCGGCCCCGAGCACCCGCTCATCGACGGGCACCGCGTCGGCGAGATCCGGCTGCTGCCCGCCGCGGCCATCCTGGAGATGGCCCGCGCGGCCGCCGAGGCGGCCGGCCTCGCGCAGCCCGTCCGGCTCGACGGCGTCCGGTGGCTGCGGCCGTTCACGGTGGCCGGCGCCGAGCGCACGGCCCGTCTGCGGCTGCGCCGCGGACGCGTCGGCCTGGAGTTCGAACTCCTCGGCGACGCCGACGAGTTGCTCGCCGAAGGACGGCTCGCCCAGCTGGCCGAACCGCGGCCCGGGGCCGTCCCGGTCGAGGCCCTGAAGGCCCGGCTGACCCGGCTCCACCAGGGCGCGGACCTCTACGCCGACCTCGCGGCCGCCGGGCTGCTCTACGGCCCCGCCCTGCGGACCGTCGAGTGGATCGCGTCGGGCGAGGGCGAGGCCCTGGTGCGCCTGCGCGTCCCCGCGGAGGCCGCCCGGTTCGCCGGCTGCGCCCTGCACCCCTCGGTGGTGGACGGCGCGCTGCACGCGTTCGCCGTCCTGCGCGACCGCACGGCCGGCTCCGCCATGGTGCCGTTCGCCCTCACGGCCGCCGAGGTGTTCGCCCCGGTGTCGGAGCTCGGGTACGCCCATGTGCGGGCCGTCGGCGCCGACCGCTACGACCTGACCCTGACCGACGACACCGGTGAGGTCCGGGTCCGGCTGCGGGACCTGTCGCTGCGGCCCGCCGGGGGCGCCGCGCCCACCGCCGCCCCGCAGGCGCCCGCGCCGCAGGCCGCCCCGGTGCCCGCGCCGGACGCCGCACCGGTGTCGCCCGACGAGCTGATGTTCGTCCCGCGCTGGGCACCGGTGGCCGAGCCGGGCCAGGCCCCCGCCGGGGGCACCACCTGGCTGGTCCGCGGCCCGGAGCACGCCGCGCTCGCCGCGGCCCTGCGGGCGGGCCTGGCCGGTACGGTCACCGAGCTGGACCCGAGGCAGGTCCGGGACGCCGGCGGCCGGCCCGACCACGTCGTCCTGCTCGCCCCCGCGGGCGGGCGCACCGACGACGTCGAGGCGCTCGAAACCGCCCAGGACCGGGGTGTCCTGACGCTCTTCCGGCTCGCCAAGGTGCTGCAGCGGCTCGGCTCCCCGATCCGGATCACCGTCGTCACCGAGGACGCGCTCACCACGGGCGACGAGCCGGTCCGCGACCCGTACGCGGCGAGCCTGCACGGGCTCGCCCTGTCACTGGCCCAGGAGCACCCGCGCTGGCGAGTGGCCGTCGTCGACCGGTCGTCCGCCGACGCGCCGACCGCCGACCTGCTCCGGGTGCCGGCCGGCGGCCCGTACGCGCTGCGCGGCGGCGTGTTCCACCGCCGCCGGCTCGTCGCCGCCGCGCCCACGCCCCCGCAGGAGCGGATCCGCCGCGACGGCGTCTACCTGGTCCTCGGCGGCGCCGGGGGCATCGGACTCGAACTGGCCGACTGGCTCGTCCGGCGCCACCGGGCGAAGGTCGTGCTGCTCGGCCGCAGCGAGCTGGACGCCGGGCGCCGCGCCCGGCTGCGCGCCATCGACCCCGGCGGCGAGCTGGTCTCCTACGAGCGGGCCGACGCGACGGACCCGCGGGCCCTGCGCGAGGCGGTCGCCCGCACCCGCGCCCGGCACGGCGCCCTGCACGGCGTCTTCCACGCGACCATCGTGCTGCGCGACCAGACCGTCGCCACCATGACGGAGGACACCTTCCAGGACGTCCTCGCCGCCAAGACCCGCACCTCGGTCGCCCTGCACGCGGCGCTCGCCGACGCGTCCGACCTGGACTTCGTCCTCTTCTTCTCCTCGGCGGTGGCGCTCTCCGGCAGCGCCGGGCAGGGGAACTACGCGGCCGGCTCGACCTTCGAGGACGCCTTCGCCCACCACCTCGACGGGGTGCTGCGGGCCAGCGTCGCAGTCATCAACTGGGGCTACTGGGGGACGGTCGGCATCGTCGCGGACGAGCGCCACCGGGCCCGCCTGGCGGCCACCGGCATCCACTCGATCACCCCGGAGGAAGGGATGGCGGCCGTGCACAGCGTGCTGGGACGCCCGGACCGACAGGTCGTCGTCGTCAAGGCCGACGCCTCCGCGCTGGCCGCGGTCGGCGTCGAGCAGGAGACCGCCGCGCCCGGCACCCCGGCCGACGACGTGTCGCTGGTGCCGTCCCTCGCGGCGCTCCGGCCGGTCGAGCGGTTGCTCACCGAGGACGACGACGCCCGCCTGGACGAGATCATGCTCGGCTGGCTGTGGACCCTGTTCCGCCAGGAGGGCGTCTTCCTGACCGAGGCCGAGCGGTGGACCCCCGAGGCGCTCACCGAGCGGCTGGGCGTCGTACCCGCGCACGGCCGGCTCTTCGCCGAGCTCCTGCGCCAGCTCACCGAGGCCGGCTTCCTGCGCGACAGTGGCGGGCGGCTCGCCCCCACCGGGCGCCCGGTGGGCGCCGACCCGGAGGGCGACCTGGTCGAGCTGTGCGAGCAGAAGACGGCGCTGAACCGCTTCGACCGGCTGCTCAGGCCCTGCATGCACAACCTCTTCGGCGTCATGCGCGGCACCGTCCGCGCGACCGACGTGATGTTCCCGGGCGGCTCGACCGCGCTCGTCGAGGGCGCCTACCGGGGCAGCCCGGTCGTCGACCGGGCCAACGAGCTCGTGGTCGGGGCCGTCCGCGACCAGTTGGACGGGCACCGCGGCCGGCTGACGGTCGTCGAGATCGGGGCGGGCACCGGCGGCACCACCGCCAGCGTCCTGCCCGCGCTGTCCGCCTCCGGCGTCGACGTGAGCTACGTCTACACCGACATCTCCCGGGCCTTCCTGCAGCACGGCCGGCAGCGGTTCGCCGCCGAGCACCCGTACGTCCGCTTCGAGCAGCTCGACATCTCGCGCGACCCGGTCGCGCAGGGCTTCCAGCCCGGCAGCGTCGACCTGGTCGTCGCCGCCAACGTGCTGCACGCCACGACCGACCTGCTCGCCACCCTGCGCGCCGTCAACCTGCTGCTCAGGCCGGGCGGCCGCCTGGTGCTCAACGAGGCCAGCAGCAACGTCATGACCGCGACCCTCACCTTCGGGCTGCTGGACGGCTGGTGGCTCCACCAGGACGCCGAACTGCGGCTGCCCGGCTCGCCGTTGCTCTCCGCCCCCGGCTGGCGCCGGGCCCTCGCGCTGGCCGGCTTCGCCCGCAGCCGGGCCCTGCCCGCCGACGAGGGGCTGAGCCAGCACGTGGTCGTCGCCGAGACGGCGGCGGAGGGTGCGCCGCGGGCCACCGCGCCGGCGGTCACCGCCGCCCCGGCCCCCGTGACCGCGACCGCCGGCCCGGGCACCCCGGCCGACGGGGACGCCGACGCGCTGACCGAGGCGGCCCGGGAGTACGTCAAGGACGCCTTCGTCGAGATCCTCCAGGTCCCGCGCGAGCGGCTCTGGCTCGACGAGACCTACGAGAACTTCGGCGTCGACTCGCTGACCGTGCCCCGGATCGCGGACCTGCTGGCCGAGCGGACCGGCGAACTGCCCGCGACCCTGCTGTTCGAGTACCCGACGATCCGCGAGGTCGCCGACTACCTGGTGGAGCGCCACCCCGCCGCCGTCCGCGCGCTGCTCCCCGAGCAGCCCGCCCCTGCCGCCGCCCCCGCCGTGGTGGCGGCGTCCCGGCCGCAGGCCGCGCCGCGCCCGGAGGCGGACCACCGCATCGCGATCATCGGCGTCGCGGGCCGCTACCCGCTCGCCGACGACACTGAGGCGTACTGGGAGAACCTGCGGGCCGGCCGCGACTGCGTGCGCGAGGTGCCGTCGGAGCGCTGGGACCACCGCACGCTGACCTCGGCCGACGGCCGGCCGGTCAGCCGCTGGGGCGGATTCCTCGACGGCATCGACGAGTTCGACCCGCGCTTCTTCCAGATGTCGCTGCGCGAGGCCGAGCTGACCGACCCGCAGGAGCGGCTGTTCCTGCAGACCTCCTGGCACGCCCTGGAGGACGCCGGCTACCCGCGCACCCGGCTGCGCGGCAGCCGGGTGGGCGTCTACGTGGGCGTCATGTACGGCCACTACCAGCTGTTCGAGGACGAGCGCGGCCTCGCGGGCGGCATGGGGTACTCCTCCATCGCCAACCGGGTCTCCTACGTCCTCGACCTGCACGGCCCCAGCCTGGCCGTCGACACCATGTGTTCCTCCTCGCTGACCGCCATCCACCTCGCCTGCGAGGCCCTGGTGGCCGGCCGGGCGGACTACGCGCTCGCCGGCGGCGTCAACCTCGCCCCGCACCCGCGCAAGTACCGCCAGCTCGCGGTAGGCGGCTTCACCGGCGACAGCGGACGGTGCCGCAGCTTCGCGGCCGACGGCGACGGCATGGTGCCCGGCGAGGGCGTCGGCGCCGTCCTGCTCAAGCCGCTGGCCGCGGCGGAGCGCGACGGCGACCGGATCCTCGGCGTCATCCTGGCCAGCGCCCTCAACCACGGCGGCAAGACCGGCGGGTTCGCCGTGCCCAGCCCCGCCGCCCAGGCCGAGGTCGTCGCCGAGACGCTGCGCGAGGCCGGCGTCGAACCGGGCAGCGTCTCGTACGTGGAGGCGCACGGTACCGGGACGGCGCTCGGCGACCCGGCCGAAGTGGCCGGGCTGGTCCGCGCCTTCGGCGACCTGCCGGCCGGCTCGATCGCCCTCGGTTCGGTGAAGTCCAACCTCGGGCACCTGGAGTCGGCGGCGGGCATCGCCGCGCTCACCAAGGTCCTGCTGCAGCTGAGGGCCCGTGAACTGGCGCCCTCCCTGCACGCGGACCGGCTCAACCCGGCCGTCGACTGGAACCGGGTGCCGTTCCGGGTCCAGCGCGACCTCGCGCCGTGGACCGGCCCCGGGCCGCTGCGCGCGGGCGTCAGCGCCTTCGGCGCGGGCGGCTCCAACGCCCACCTCGTGGTGGAGGAGTACCGGCAGGACGCACCGGTCGCCGCCCCGGCGGGCCCGGCCGTCCTCCCGCTCTCGGCCCGGGACGAGGAGGGTCTGCGCCGGGTCGCCGAGCGGACGCTGGCCTGGCTGCGCGCCGCGCGCCCGGCCGTCGACGTGGCGGACCTCGCGGCCGCGGCGGGCGTGCCCGTCACGGCGGTGGACGAGCCGCTCGACGAGCTCGGCCTCGACCCGGCCACCATCGTGCGGCTGATCGGTCGCACCGACGCGGTGCGCCCGGGGGCCGTGCACGGCGGGACGACGCTGCGCGAGCTGGCCACCCGGTCGGCCGGCGCCGGAGCCGGGGTCGACCTCGGCCGGCTGGCGTACACCCTCCAGGTCGGGCGGGAGGCCCAGGCGCACCGCCTCGCCGTCGTCGCCTCCTCGGCGGAGGCGTTCGCGGACGCGCTGGCGGGCTTCCTCGCCGGGCGCCCGGGCGGGTACACCGGCGTCGCGACCGCGGAGCCCGGCCCCGCCACCGTGCCGTCCGCCGACGCCGAGGACACCGCGCGCCGCTGGGCCGCCGGCGAGGCGTTCGACTGGGCGGGCGCCCACCAGGGCGCGGTCCGGCCGCTGTCGCTGCCGGGGTACCCGTTCGCGCGGACCCGCTGCTGGATCGACGCGGTCGCCCCGACCGCCCCCGCCGCCCCGGCCTCCGCCGCTCCGACCGCCCGGACGGCCGTGGCGGACGGCACCCGTGTGCTGGCCGCGGTGCTGCGCCTGCTGGGCGACGTCAGCGGCTACCCGGTGGCCGACCTCGACCCGGCCGGCTCCTTCCACGACCACGGCCTGGACTCGCTGAGCCTGGTCCGGCTGGCCGGCGAGGTCTCCGAGGCCTTCGCGGTGCCGGTCGGCCCGGACCAGCTGCTGGCCACCCCCACCCCGAAGGAACTCGCCGCCTGGCTGGCGCGCGAGTACCCGGACGCCCTCCCCGAGGCGGACCGGCCCGCCCCGGCGGAGGCCCCGGCCGCCCCGGCCGCCCCGGCCGTCGCGGTCGAGGCGCCGGTCGCGGTCACCCCGGCCGAGGACGACCCGGTGGTGATCGTGGGCATGGCCGGGACCCTGCCCGGGTCCGCCGACCTGGACGCCTTCTGGGCCAACCTGCAGCGCGGCGGCGACCTCTTCGAGAAGGTGCCCGAGGACCGCTGGGACGCCCGCGCCCACCACGGCGACCCGGCGCTGCACCCCGACCGGACCCGGATCACCCGGGCCGGCTTCATGCCGGACATCGACCGGTTCGACCCGCTGTTCTTCGGCATCTCCCCGCGCGAGGCCCGTTGGATGGACCCCCGCCAGCGCCTGCTGCTGCGCACCGTGTGGACGGCCCTGGAGGACGCCGGCATCGACCCGACCTCCCTCGCCGGCACCGACACCGGCCTGTTCGTCGGCGTCGGTTCCTCCGAGTACGCCGAGCTGGTCCAGCGCTCCGGCACCGCCACCGACGCCTACGCGTCGACCGGCCTGACCCCGTCCATGCTGGCCAACCGGGTCTCCTACCACCTCGACCTGCGCGGCCCCAGCGAGCCCGTGGACACCGCCTGCTCCAGCTCGCTGGTCGCCCTGCACCGCGCGGCCGAGGCCCTGTACCTCGGGCACTGCGACACCGTCATCGCGGGCGGCGTCAGCCTGATGCTGTCGCCGGTGACCTTCGCCTCCCTCGAACGGGCCGGGATGCTCAGCCCGGACGGCGTCGGCCGGGCCTTCGACGACGACGCCGCCGGCTACGTGCGCGGCGAGGGCGTCGGAGCCGTCGTGCTCAAGCGGCTCAGCCGGGCCCGCGCCGACGGCAACCCCGTCCTCGCGGTGCTGCGCGGCACCGCCGTCAACCACGGCGGGCGGTCCAACTCGTTGACGGCGCCCAACCCGCGCGCCCAGGCCGAGGTCATCGTCAAGGCGCACCGCGCCGCCGGCGTCGATCCGGCGACCGTCGGCTACATCGAGACGCACGGCACCGGGACGGTCATCGGCGACCCCGCCGAGACCAACGGACTGCGCCAGGCCTTCGCGGAGCTCTACCGCGACTGGGGCCACCCGGCGCCCTCGGCGCCGCACTGCGCCCTCGGCGCGCTCAAGAACACCATCGGGCACCTCGAACCGGCCGCCGGCATCGCCGCCGTCCTGCGGGTGCTGCTGTCGATGCGGCACGGCCGGATCACCGGCGACCCGCACGGGCCGCGGCCCAACCCCCACCTGGCGCTCGCCGGGACCCCGTTCGAGGTCGCCGCGGCCGGCCGCGACTGGCTGCCGTCGGCCCCCGACGTGCCGCGCCGCGCGGGCGTGAGCTCGTTCGGCTACGGCGGGGTCAACGCCCACGTCGTCCTGGAGGAGTACCGCGCCGACGACGAGCCGGCCGCGACCACCGCCCCGGTCGTCCTCACCTTCTCCGCGCGCGACGGGGAGCGGCTGCGCGCCCACGCGCAGGCGTTCCTGGACAGGCCGGAGAGCTGGACGCCGGACCTCGCCGCGACCGCGCACACCCTGCAGAGCGGCCGCGCCCTGCACGCCGAACGCCTGGCGTTCGTCACCGGTTCGGCCGACCACGCGCTCGCCACCCTGCGGCGGTTCCTCGCCGGGGACACCGCGGGCCTGCACCTCGGCCGCGTCGAGCGGGGCACCGACCCCGAGCCCTTCGACGGCCACGGTGACGACGAGGCGGCGGCCGCCGCCTGGGTGCGCGGCGCGACCGTCGACTGGGCCGCCCGGCGGACCGGGGCACCGGCGCTGCGCTCCCTGCCCGGCTACCCCTTCGCCGCCGAGCGGCACTGGTTCACCGACGGCGCCCCGGCGCCGGTGGCCGAACCGGCCGCGCCGGTCAGCCTGTTCGCGGCGGAGTGGGCGGCCGAGCCCGTGCCGCCGGCCGTGCCGCGCACCGACCGGGTGCTGGTCTTCGGTGACCTGCCGGTCCCCGGCGCCGTGCACGTCCGGGCCGGCACCAGGTATGCCGAGGACGGCGACACCGTCACGATCCGACCCGCCGAGCCCGAGGACTACGCCCGGCTGCTGGCCGTCCCCGCCGACCGCATCGTGCACCAGTGGCCGCTGCTCACCCCGGACCGCGCGGACCTCGGCACCGAGTCGGTGTTCCTGCTCGCCCGCGCGCTGATGGCCTCCCGGGCCCCGGCGCGGCTCCAGGTCCTGGTGCCCGAGGGCGCCATGGCGGAGGCGTGGGGCGGCTTCGAGGCCTCGCTGCGGGCCGCCCTGCCCGGCATGGCCGTCTGCGTGGTGCGGGTGGCCGGCCGGGTCGGCCAGGCCGCGCTGCTCGCCGAGGTCGCGGCCGAGCGCCTCTCCGGAGCCGCCGTCCGCCTCTCGGAGACCGGCCGGGTGGTCCGGCTGCTGACCGAGATCGCCCCGCGGCCCGCGCAGCCGTCCCCGCTGCGCCCGGGCGGCGTCCACCTGGTCACCGGCGGCACCGGCGGGCTCGGCCTGCTGCTCGCCCGCACCCTGCTGGCCCGCGGGGCCAAGGTGGCCCTCACCGGCCGGTCGCCGGAGGCGGACCGGGCCGCGGAGCTCGCCGAGCTGCGCACGCTCGGCGAGGTGCGGTACTTCCGGGCCGCGGTCGAGGACCGGGCCGCCATGGCGGCGGTCGTCGCCGCCGTCAGGGAGCAGTGGGGCGGGCTGAACGGCGTCTTCCACCTGGCCGCCACCGCCTCCCGCACGCCGCTGCCCGGCAAGGACGTCGCGGAGTTCCGCACGCACCTGCGGGCGCGCTTCGAGGGCACCAGGGTGCTCGACGAGGTGACCGCGGGCGAGTCGCTGGACCTCTTCGTGCTGTACTCCTCGCTCGCGGGCCAGCTCGGTGACTACGGCCTGGTCGACTACGCGGTGGGCGCCCGCTTCCTGGACGGCTTCGCCGAGGAGCGCGAGGCGCTGCGCACGGCGGGCGGCCGCAGCGGGCGCACCGTCTCGATCGACTGGCCGATGTGGCGCGACGGCGGCATGCACGTGGACCCGGAGGACGAGAGCCGCTACCTCGCCGCCACCGGCTTCCGCTACCTGGAGGCCGAGGAGGGCGAGCGGCTGCTCGACGTGGTGCTGCGCCTGGGCCGGCCCCAGGTGGCCGTGCTGCCGGGGGAGCCGGAGCGGATGCGCGAGCAGGTCGCGTCGATGCGGACCCGCGAGGTCCTGCGCCCGGCCGAGCCGGTCGCGGCGCCGACCGTGGTGCCGGTCGTCGAGCCGGCCGTGGTGCCGGCCGCCGTACCGGTGGTCCGGTCGGTGGGGGTCGACGCCGCGGGTGAACTGGCGGACCGGCTCCGGGAGATGATCGCGGAGAACCTGGGCCTGGCGCCGGCGGCGCTCGACCCGCAGGCCGGTTTCGGCGAGTACGGGCTGGACTCCTTCGGTCTCCAGTCGCTGTCCGCCGCGATCGAGGAGCGCTACGGCGTGTCGGTTCCGACCACGACGCTGTTCGGTGCGAACACCATCGGCAAGCTCGCCCGGCACCTCGCCGAGGAGTACCCGGGACTGGGCCGGCCCGCCGCGCCCGTGGCGCCCGCCGCACCGGTCGCGCCCGCGGCGCCCGCCGCACCCGCAGCGGTCCCGGCCGCCGCGGCACCGCGCCCGGAGGCCGTCGCCTCCGCGGTGCGGGAGGCGGCACCGGCCGAGGACGACGCGATCGCCGTCATCGGCATGGCCGGCCGGTTCCCGGGCTCGGCCGACCTGGACGGGTTCTGGCACCACCTCGCGGACGGACGGGACCTCGTGACCGAGACCCCCGCCGACCGCTGGGACTGGCGGGAGGTGTCCCGGCGCTTCGGCGGCACCGCCCGGTGGGGCGGCTTCCTCGACGACGTCGACCGCTTCGACGCGCGGTTCTTCAAGATCTCGCCGGCCGAGGCCGAGGTGATCGACCCCCAGCACCGGCTGTTCCTGGAACACACCTGGGCGGCGCTGGAGGACGCCGGCTGCCGGGCGGACCGGCTCGCCGGGCGCCGGGTGTGCGTCTTCGCGGGCGTGCAGTTCAACGACTACGAGGCGATGGTGATGGGCGGCGGGCAGGTCAACGCCCACGCCGGCACCGGGCTGGCGCGGACGATGCTGGCCAACCGCATCTCGTACCTGCTGGACCTGCGCGGCCCGAGCGAGAGCATCGACACCGCCTGCTCCAGCTCGCTGGTGGCGCTGCACCGCGCCGTCCGCGCCCTGCGGTCCGGGGAGAGCGACCTGGCCATCGCCGGCGGGGTGAGCCTGGTGCTCTCGCCGCAGACCGTGGTCGCGGGCAACCAGCTCGGCGTGCTCTCGCCGGACGGCCGGTGCAAGGCGCTGGACGCGGCGGCCGACGGCTACGTCAAGGGGGAGGGCGTGGGCGTGCTGGTGCTGAAGCCGCTGGCCCGCGCGCTCGCCGACGGCGACCGGGTGCACGCAGTCATCCGGGGAAGCGCCGTCAACCACGGCGGACACGCGTCCTCGCTGACCGCGCCGAACCCGCTGGCCCAGGCCGACCTGCTGGTGGACGCCTACCGCGACGCCGGCGTGCCGATCGAGACGGTGTCCTACGTCGAACTGCACGGCACCGGCACCCCGCTCGGCGACCCGGTGGAGATCGACGGCCTGACCCGGGCCCACCGCGCGCTCGCCACCGGCCCGGCCGCCGCCTGCGGCATCGGGACGGTGAAGAGCAACATCGGCCACCTGGAGCCCGCCGCCGGCATCGCCGGAGTGATCAAGGTGGTCCTGGCGATGCGGCACCGGACCCTGCCGCCGACCCTCCACCTGCGCACGCTCAACCCGCTGATCGACCTCGACGGCACGCCGTTCGAGCCGGTCGGCGCCGCCACCCCGTGGGAACCCGTGGACGCCGCCGGCGCGCCGCTGCCGCTGCGCGCCGGGGTGAGCTCCTTCGGCTTCGGCGGCGTCAACGCGCATGTCGTGCTGGAGGAGCCGCCGACCGCGCCGCCCGCCACCGCGACCGGGCCCGCGGCGGAGCACGAGGTGTTCGTGCTCTCCGCCCGGACCGAGGACGCGCTGCGCCGGTACGCGGCCGCGACCGTGGCGCACCTGGACGGCCTGCCCGAGGGCTCGGCGCCGTCGCTGTCCTCGCTCGCCTTCACCTCCCAGGTCGGGCGGGTGCCGATGGCGGTGCGGCTGGCCGTGGTCGCCGGGTCGACGGCGCAGCTGCGCGAGCTGCTGGCCGCCTTCCTCGCCGGCGGCTCCGCCGGCGGCGGCACCGCCGGGGACCACGTCTGGCTCGCCGAGCCGGAGGGCGCGAGCTACCTGGCGCGGCTGGTCCGCGAGGGCCGGCTCGACCGGATCGCCCGGCTCTGGCAGGACGGCGCCGACATCGACTGGAGCGCGCTGCGCGCCGACCGGCCGCCGCTGGTGTCCCTGCCGACCTACCCGTTCGCCCGCGTACGGCACTGGCTGGCGGGCGGCACCGCGCCCGAGCCGGTGCGGCAGCCGGACGCGCCGTCCTCGCTGCTGCTGGTGAAGGACTGGGTGGCCGCGCCGCTGCCCGGGGCCGAACTGCCGGGCGGGATCGTGGCGTTGGTGAGCGCCGAGACCGAGCCGCTGGCCCGGGCCGCGTTCGGCCCGGCGGCCGAGCTGCTCCGGCTGGACGGCGACGACGAGGCCGCCGGCGCGAAGCTCGCGGCCGCGCTCGGCCGGGTCGGGGCGGTCGTCGACCTGGTCGACGTGTCGACCGTGCCCACCGACGTGGTGGCGGCCGACCCGGCCCGGATCGCGCTCCTGCGCGAGCTGGTCGCGGCCCACCGGGCCGGAGGTTTCGCCTACCTCCACCTGACGCACGGCCTGACCACGTTCCGCGCCGAGCGGCCCACCCTGCGGGGTGCCGGGCTCGCGGGCCTGGTCCGGATGCTCACCGCCGAGTACCGCGGGATCCTCGCCCGCACGCTCGACGTCGACTCCCTGGAGCCGGCCGCGCTGCGGGCGGCGGTCGCGGCCGAACTCGGCGCGACCGACCCGGTGACCGAGGTCTGCGTGCGCGGCGGCGTGCGGCACACGCCGGTGCTGCGGGAGGCCGCCGAGGCCGCGCCGGGCACCGACTGGTCCGCGGACCTGGCCGGGCGGACGGTGGTGATCACCGGCGGGACGGGCGCCCTCGGCCGGCTGGTGGCGGCCCGGCTGCTCGACCGGGGCGCCGACCGGCTCGTCCTGCTCGGCCGCACCGAGCTGCCCGAGCGGGCCGCCTGGCCGGCCCTGCTGGCCGACCCGGCCACCGATCCCGCCCTGGCGGCCCGCCTGCGGGACCTCGCGGCGCTCGACCGCCCGGGCGTCCGGGTGGCGGTCGAGAGCGCCCCGCCGGAGCGGATCGGCGAGGTGATCGACCGCGCCCGGCGCGAGCTGGGCCCGATCGCCGGGATCGTGCACTGCGCCGGCCTCGGGGTGATGACCGACCCGGCCTTCATCGGCAAGCGGATGGCCGACGTCAGCCGGGTGCTCGAACCCAAGACGACGGGGCTCCAGGGCCTGCTGGACGCGTGTGCGCAGGACCCGCTGCGGTTCGTCGTGCTGTACTCGTCCGTCGCCGGGCAGGTGCCCGCGCTGGCGGTCGGCATGAGCGACTACGCGCTGGCCAACTCCACGCTGGACCGCCTCGCCGAGTACCGGGCCGCGACGGGCGGGCCGCTCGTGCGCTCCGTCCAGTGGCCGAGCTGGCGGTCGGCGGGCATGCCCGAGGTCGACACCGCGGCGTACCGCGGCCTCGGCCTGCGGGCCGTCGAGCCGGAGGTCGGACTGGACCTGCTGGACCGGGCGATGGCCGCCGCGGAGCCGGTCGTGCTGCCCTGCGTGGTGGACGGCGGGCGGTTCGACGCCGGCGCGCTGCTCGCGGTGCCGGCGCCCGGCCGGCCGGAGGCCGCTCGGGGCGGGAACGCCGCCCCCGCCGGGCCGTCCGGGGCCGCCGCGACCGCGGTGGCGCCGTCCGGCCGGGCCGGGGAGGACCTGGTCCGGCGGCTGACCGAGGTGATCGCGGGGACGCTGCGGATGGACCCCGCGCAGGTGGAGCCGGGCGCCGACTTCGCCGACCTCGGGGTGGACTCGATCATGATCGCCCAGATCCTGGCCGCCCTGGAGCGGGAGCTCGGGGTAGTCGCCGAGCCGTCGGCGGTGCTGGAGAACCCGACCGTGGCACTGCTCGCGGAGGCGCTGCGGGACCAGGTCCCGGACCTGCCCGCCGTGGCGGCGCCGGTGTCCGTGGCGGTGCCGACGTCCGCCGAGGTGCCCGAGCGTGCCGAGGCGCCTGCTTGCGCCGACGTGCCCGAGCGTGCCGAGGCGCCTGCTTGCGCCGAGGTGCCCGAGCGTGCCGAGGTGACGGCCTCCGCCGAGTCGTCCGGGGCCGCCCGGACGGCGGCGGCGCCGCGGGACGGCATCGCCGTCATCGGGATCGCCGCCCACTTCCCCGGTGCGCCCGACCAGTCCTCGTTCTGGCGGAACCTGGCGTCCGGGACGGACTCGGTGACCGAGGTGCCGGCGTCCCGCTGGGACCAGGAGCGGTTCTGGCGCCCCGCCCAGGAGCCCGGCACCACCATCAGCAAGTGGGGCGGCTTCCTGGAGGGCATCGAGCAGTTCGACCCGGAGTACTTCCGGCTGGACCCGGCGGGCGCCGCGCACATCGACCCGCTGGTCCGCCAGGTCCTGGAGACCGGCGCGGAGTGCCTGGCGGACGCCGGGCTGACCGCCGCCGACGTCGGCGGCCGGCGGGTGGGCGTCTTCGCGGGCGCCCGGGCGGCCAACTTCGGTGCGCACCACGGCTCGGGCGGACCGCAGGCGATCAGCGGGGTGGCGCAGAACTTCATCGCCGCCCAGCTGTCCCACTTCCTCGACCTGCGCGGCCCGTCCGTGGTGGTCGACTCGGCCTGCTCCTCGGCGCTGGTCGCGGTGCACCTGGCCGCGCAGAGCCTGCGGAGCGGGGAGTCCGACCTGGCGTTCGCCGGCGGTGCGGAGATCCTCCTCGACGAGGTGCCGTTCATCGGCATGAGCGAGGCCGGCGCGCTGTCGCCGACCGGCCGCTGCCACACCTTCGACGAGCGGGCCGACGGCATCGTCCTCGGCGAGGGCGCGGGCATGCTGCTGCTCAAGCGGCTGGCCGACGCCGAGCGGGACGGCGACCGGGTCTACGCGGTGATCGAGGGCGGGGCCGTCAACAACGACGGCCGCACCATGGGCATCACCACGCCGAACCCCCGCGCGCAGCGGGAGGTGATCGAGCGGGCGCTGGCGGACGCGGGCGTCCGTCCGACGCAGATCGGCTACGTGGAGGCGCACGGCACCGGCACGATGATCGGTGACCCGATGGAGCTGAAGGCGCTCACCGAGGCCTTCCGCGGCGCCACCGACGAGATCGGCTTCTGCGGCGTCGGCAGCGTGAAGACCAACATCGGCCACACCCTGAGCGCGGCCGGCATCGCCGGACTGATCAAGGTCGTGCTCTCCGTCCACCACGCGCAGCTGCCGCCCACGCTGCACTGCGCGACGCTCAACCGGCGCTTCCGGTTCGACGAGTCGCCGCTGTTCCCGGTCCGGGAGCTGCGGCCGTTCGAGGGCCACGAGGGCGTCCGCCGGGCCGCCGTCAGCTCGTTCGGGTTCGGCGGCACCAACGCGCACCTGGTGGTGCGCCAGGCGCCGGCCGGGCACGTACCGTCGCGGACGCCGCTGGATCCGCCCCGCTACCGGCGGCGGTGGTTCTGGTTCGACCGGGCGGCGCAGCCGGCGGCCCCCGCGTCCGGGCCGGTGCAGCCGGCCGTCCCCGCGTCCGTCCCCGCGTCCGTCCCCGCGTCCGCCCCCGCGTCCGCCCCTGCGACCGCCCCGGCGTCCGGGCCCGCAGTGCCGGCGCCGTTCTTCGAGCTCCAGTTCCAGTCCGTGCCGGGAGGAAAGTAATGATCGCGTTGGATGGCCTGACCTGCACCGTGGTGGTGCGAGGGGCCGACCCGGTGCTGCGCGACCACCGGGTGCACGGCACGCGCATCCTGCCCGGCGTGTCGTTCCTCGACATGATCTACCGCATCCTGCTGGCCCACGGGGTCGACACCGAGCGGGTGGAGCTGCGCCGGCTGCTGTTCCGCAACCCGGCGGCGGCCGGACCGGACTTCGACACCGAGGTGACGATCCGGTTCACCGCCGAGGGTGACGGCTACCGGGTGTCGGCCACCGGCACCCGGCGGCCGTCGGGCGAGGTGGAGCCGCTGTTCGACTGCCGGCTCCTGCTCGACCTGCCGTTCCCCGCGGAGTCGACGGACCTGGCCGCGCTGCGCGCGCGGGCCACCCGCACCGTCGACATGGCGGAGCTGTACGCGACCGTGCGGCGCACCGGCATCGAGCACGGGGACTTCATGCGGGCCCGCGGCACCCTGTACGTCGGGGCCGGGGAGATGCTGGCGGACCTCTCGCTGAGCCCGCAGGCCGCGGACTACGCCGAGTACTTCCATCTGCACCCGGCCGGACTGGACTCCTCGACGCTGCTGCCGACGGTGTTCGCCACCGCGGACGTGGGCGGCGGCGCGCGGCCGTACATCCCGATGCTGATCGAGTCGTTCCGCGCCCGCGGCCCGCTCGGGACGCGCTCCCTGGTGGTCGCGGCGCCGCCGCGCCCGGCCGGTGTGGACGGCGACCTGACCACCTGTGACCTGCGCTTCCACGACGAGCACGGGCAACTGCGGCTCTGGCTGCGGGGCCTGACGTCCAAGCGGGTCCGGGACGAGGCCGCGATCACCCGGCTGGAGGCCGCCGCGCCGGCCCGGGAGTCGGGCGAGGAGGTCGTGCGCCGACTGCTCACCGACCGCCTCGACCGGGCGGAGTTCGACGAGGAGGCGGGCTTCTACGAGCTGGGCCTGGACTCCTCGGCCCTGCTGGGCATCGCCGCGGACCTGGAGGGCGCGTTCGGCCGGGACTTCTCGCCGACGCTGCTGTTCGAGCACAACACCTTCGCGGCCCTGGCCGAGCACCTGCGGGAGTTCGAGCCGGTGGCGGGCCCCGTACCGGCCCCGGCCGCCCCGGCGGCGCAGGCCGCTCCCGCCGAAGAGCCGCCCGCCGAAGAGCCGCCGGCCGAGGAACCGCCCGCCGAGGTGGTCTGGTTCGCACCGCACTGGCGGGCGGCGCCGCTGCCCGCGGCCGCGCCGCCGGCCGCCGTGCTGACCGTCGACGCGACCACCCCACACGACTGGCCGGCCCTGCTCGCGGGCTCCGACGCCGCGGACGTGCTCTGGATCCCCGCCGATCCGCAGGACCTCGCGGCCGAGGCGGTCGCCCTGACCGGGTTCGCCGCGGCCCTGCTGCGCGCGCGCCGCGGGCAGGTCCGCCTCGCCCTCCACCTCGCCGCCGACGCACCCGTCGCGGCCGTCGCGGCCCTGTTCCGGACCCTGCGCCGGGAGCAGCCGGACGTCCGGGCCGGCGTGGTGCGCTCCCCGTACACGGCCGACGCGCTGGCGGAACTCGCCGCCGGCGTCCCGGACCCGGACGTGCGGTACACCGACGGGCGGCGCGAGGTCCGGGACGTCCGGCCGGTGCCGGCCCCGGAGCGCCCCGCGAGGCTGCGCGACCGGGGCGTCTACCTGATCACCGGCGGCCTCGGCGGGGCGGGCCTGGCCCTGGCCCGCCACTTGGCCCGGACCGTCCGGGCCCGCCTGGTGCTCTGCGGGCGCTCCGCCGCGGACCCGTCGGTGAGCGCCGAGCTGACCGCCCTCGGGGCGGAGGTCGCCGTCGTGGCGGCCGACGTCACCCGGGCCGAGGACGTGCGCCGCGTCGTCGACCTGGCGCTGTCCAGGTTCGGTGTGCTGCACGGGGTGGTCCACGCCGCCGGCGTGCTGCGCGACGGACTGATCGCGGGCAAGGCCGCCGAGGACGTCCGTGCGGTGCTCGCGCCCAAGCTCGCCGGCGCCCGCCACCTGTACGGGGCGACCCGGGACCTCGGGCTGGACTTCCTGGTGCTCTGCTCCTCCACCGCGGGGGCGTGGGGCAACCCCGGTCAGGCCGACTACGCCTGCGCCAACGCCTTCCTGGACGGCTTCGCGGAGGGGAAGCCGGGCGTGGTCTCGGTCGGCTGGCCGGCCTGGGCCGAGGGCGGGATGCCGCTCGACACCGCCGGGCTGCGGCGGATGGGCCTGCGGCCGATGGACACCCCGACCGCCGTGGACATCCTGCTGGCGGCGGTCGGCAGCGGCCGCCCGCACGTGGTCGCCCTCGTCGGGTCGGCGGAGCGGATCACCGGCGAGTTCGGGGCCGTGGCGGAACCGGCCGCCGAGCCCGTTCCCGCGCCGGCCCCCGTTCAGGCCGCCGCCCAGGCCCCTGTGCAGGCCGCCGCCCAGGCCCCTGTGCAGGCCCCTGTGCAGGCCGTCGGGCGCGTCCACGCCCAGGCCCCCGCGGCCGCCGTGGAGCGGACCGCCGCCCCGGACGTCCGGGACGACGCGATCGCCGTGGTCGGGATCAGCGGACGCTACCCGAAGGCCCGTGACCTCGACGAGTTCTGGGCGAACCTGCGCACCGGCCGCGACTGCATCACCGAGGTGCCCGCCGACCGCTGGGACCACCGGGCGATCCACACCGACACCAAGGGCCTGCCCGGCCGCTCCTACGGCCGCTGGGGCGGCTTCGTCGACGGCATCGACGAGTTCGACGCCGCGTTCTTCCACATCTCGCCGAACGAGGCCGCCGTCCTGGACCCGCAGGAGCGGCTGTTCCTCCAGGAGGCGTGGCACGCGTTCGAGGAGGCCGGCCACGCCCCCTCGGCCTGGCGCGGCCGGGACGTCGGTGTGTTCGCCGGGGTGATGTACAACCAGTACCAGCTGTACGGGGTCCAGGACGAACCCGGCCTGGTGCCGTCCTCGTTCGCCGCCTCGATCGCCAACCGCGTCTCGTACTTCCTCGACCTGCGCGGGCCGAGCATCGCCCTCGACAGCATGTGCTCGTCGTCCCTGACGGCGATCCACCTCGCCGTCGAGGCGATCCGGCGCGGCGACTGCGAGGCGGCGCTGGCCGGCGGCGTCAACCTGCACGTCCACCCCAACAAGTACCTGCTGCTGAGCCAGTCGTCCTTCCTGTCCACCGACGGCCGCTGCCGGGCCTTCGGCGAGGGCGGGGACGGCTACGTGCCCGGCGAGGGCGTCGGCGTGGTGCTGCTGCGCCCGCTGCGCGACGCGCTGCGCGACGGCGACCACGTGCACGCCGTCATCCGCGGCACGACCCTCAATCACGGCGGCCGCACCGGCGGCTTCTCGGTGCCCAACCCGGCCTCCCAGGCCGCGCTGATCGCCCGGTCGCTGGCGGACTCGGGCGTGGACCCGGCCGAGCTCGGCTACCTGGAGGCGCACGGCACCGGCACCAGCCTCGGCGACCCGATCGAACTCGACGCCCTGGAGCGGGCGTTCGACCAGGCCGGCGCCGGTCGCGGCCCCTGGCCGATCGGTTCGGTCAAGTCGAACATCGGCCACTTGGAGTCGGCCGCCGGCATCGCCGCCGTCAGCAAGGTCGTGCTCCAGTTCCGGCACCGGCAGCTGGTGCCCTCCCTGCACGCCGACCCGCTCAACCCCGCCGTGGACTGGGACGGTTCGCGCTTCCGGGTGCAGCGCGCCACCGAGCCGTGGGCGCCGCGCGAGGGCGGGCCGCGCACGGCGGCGATCAGCTCCTTCGGCGCGGGCGGCTCCAACGCCCACCTGGTGCTCGCCGAGCACCCCGCCGAGGCGGTCGCGCCGGCGCCGGCCGAACCCCGGCTGTTCGTGCTCTCCGCCAAGGACGTCACCCGACTCGACACCGTGGTCGAGGAGTTGATCGCCCACCTGGAGCGGACGGCCGACGGAGACACCGCGTCGGCGCTGGAGGCGATCCTGACCGAGGTGGTCGGCTTCCAGGCCGACCCGCGCGAGCCGCTGGCCGAACTCGGCCTCGACTACCCGCGGTTGGCCGAACTCGCGCACCGCGTCGAGGCGGCCTTCGGCGTCCGGCCGCCGATCGACGAGGGGACCACCCCCGCCGACCTGGCGGCCCGGCTCGCGACGCGGGCCCCCGCAGTGGACCTGGAGGCGCTCGCCTACACCCTCTGGGCCGGCCGCGACCACCTGGACGAGCGGCTCGCCGTCGTCGCCACCACCACCGCCGAGCTCATCGAGGCCCTGCGCGCCGGGACCGGCCACCGCGGCCGCCGCCGGCGCGCCGCGGCGCCCGTCGCGGCCGGCGACCTGCGGACCCTCGCCGGCGCCTGGGTCGAGGGCGCCGAGATCACCCTCGCCCCGCCCGCGCGCCCGCGCCGGCTGTCGCTGCCCGGCTACCCGTTCGCCCGCGAGCGCCACTGGGTCGAGACCGCCCCCGCGGGCGCCCGCCCGCGGGCCGAGGCGGTCGAGCTGGTCGAACTGGCCGACGGGGACGTGCTCACCGCGCGGACGTCCCGGGCGGACCAGCCCTGGCTGGCCGACCACACCGTGGACGGCACCGCCATCGTCCCGGGCGCCTTCCTCGTCGAGCTGGTCCTGCACGCCGGGGCCCGGCTCGGCCGCCCCCGGATCGCCGAGCTGGTGATCCAGGCCCCGCTGCTGTTCGACGACGCCGACCTGCGGGTCACCGTCCGGCCCGCCGACGCGGACGGCCGACGCGAGTTCGAGCTGCACGCCCGCCCGACCGGCGGCGCCTGGACCCGGCACGCCACCGGTGCCCTCGACCCCGCCCCCGCCGACACCCCGAGCACCCCGCCGCTGCCCGGCGACGCCGAGGAGATCGACGTCACCCGGCTCTACCAGGGCCTGACCGGGTACGGACCGGCCTTCCAGGGGCTGCGCCGGGCCTGGCGCGCCGGCGAGGCCGTGTACGCCGACGTGCTCGTGCCCGGCGGGGACGCCGGGCCGTACGCCCTGCACCCGGTGCTGCTCGACTCCGCCCTGCACGCGGTGGCGCTGACCGGCGTCATCGACGGCGACCGCCCGCGGCTGCCGTTCGCCTGGTCGGGCGTCCGGGTGCACAACCCCGGGGCGACGGCCGCCCGGGCCAGGGTCGCCCACCTGGGCCCCGACACCGTCGAGGTGCGGCTCACCGACCCGGCCGGCCGCCCGGTGGCGACCGTCGAGTCGGTCGTCCTGCGCCCGGCCGGTGCCCCCGCCGACCCGCTGTACCGGGTCGAGTGGGTCCCGGTGGACCCGCCCCGGCCGGAGCGGGCCGCCCGCTACGCGGTGGTCGGCGCCGACCCGGCCGGCGCCGCGGCCGCCCTGACAGCGTCCGGCGCCGAGGTCGTCCGGGCCGCGGAGCTGTCCGCGCTGGTGGACGTGCCGCCGGTGGTCGTGCTGCCCGTCGCCTCCGACGGGCCGGACGGCGCCGCCGCCCGCGCGCTCACCCGGCGGGTGCTCGACCTGATCCAGGAGTGGCTGGCGGGGGAGCGGTACGCCACCGCCCGGCTCGTCCTGCTCACCACGGCGCCCGACCCGGCCACCGCCGCCGCCTGGGGCCTGGTGCGCTCCGCGCAGTCCGAGCACCCCGGCCGGTTCACGCTGGTCGAGGCCGACGACCTCACCGACCTGCCGGCCGCGCTGGGCTCCGACGAGCCGCAGCTGTCCCTGCGGGACGGCGCCGTCCGGGCGGCCCGCCTCGTCCGGATGCCCGCAGAGGCCGCCGAACCCGGGCCGCGCGACCACGGCACCGTCCTGGTCACCGGCGCCGCCGGCGCCCTCGCCGGTCCGGTCGTCCGCCACCTGGTCGAGCGGCACAGGGTCCGTGACCTCCTGCTGGTCAGCCGCAGCGGCCGGGCCCCGGAGGGCCTGGCCGGCCTCGACGCCCGCGTCGAGACCGCCGCCTGCGACGTCGCCGACCGCGCCGCGCTCGCCGCGCTGCTGGCCGGCCGGACGGTCGGCACGGTGATCCACGCCGCGGGCGTGCTCGACGACGGGGTGGTCACCGCCCTCGACGCCGAGCGCCTCGACGCCGTACTGCGCCCGAAGGCCGACGGCGCGAGCCACCTGCACGAGCTGCTGCCCGACGCCGACCTGGTGCTGTTCTCCTCGGTCGCCGGCGTCCTCGGCGGCCCCGGCCAGGGCAACTACGCCGCGGCCAACGCCTTCCTCGACGCCCTCGCCCGGCACCGGGTCGCGGGCGGCGGCCGCGCCGTCTCGGTGGCCTGGGGCCCCTGGGCGACGGACGAGGGCATGACCGCCGACCGCGCCCGGCTCGCCCGGGCCGGCATCGAGCTGCTGCCGGCGGACGCCGCGCTGCGCCTGCTCGACGCCGCCCTGGCCGGCACCGAACCGGAGGTGGCCGCGATCCGCCTCACCCCCGGCCGGTCCGCCGCCGTCCCGCACCTGCTGCGCGCGCTCGTGCCGCCCGCGCCCGCGACGGCCGACCCCGCCCTCGCCGGGCTCGCCGCGCTCGACCCGGACGAGCGGCGCACCCGCCTGTCGGCCGTCGTCCGCGGCCAGGCCGCCGCGGTGCTCGGCTACGCCGACGCCGGTGCGATCGAGTCCGACCGCTCCTTCCAGGAGCTCGGCTTCGACTCGCTGAGCTCGGTCGAGTTCCGCAACCGGCTCGGCGCCGCGCTCGGCCTGACCCTGGAGGCCACCCTGGTCTTCGACCACCCCACCCCGGCCGAGCTGGTCGTCCACCTCGACGAGCGGCTCGGCGGCGCGGACCGTTCGGGCGACCTGCCGTCGCTGTTCGCGGCCTTCGACCGGCTGGCCGCCGAGCTCACCGCCGCCGCCACCGACGACCTCGCCCGCGACCGGGCCGCCGAACGCGTCCGCGGCCTGCTCGACGAGCTGACGCCGCACGCCGCGCCGGGATCGCTCGACCCCTTCGAGACCGCGACCGACGACGAGGTCTTCGCCCTGATCGACGCTGAACTCGGCAGCCCGCTGCCGGGACTGGAGGACCGTACCCGATGACCACCGACGACAAGCTGCGCGAGTACCTGCGGCGGGTCACCGCGGAACTCCAGTCGACCAAGCGCCGACTGCGCGACCTCCAGGACCGCTCCGCCGAGCCGATCGCGATCGTCGGCATGGCCTGCCGCTACCCCGGCGGCGTCGCCTCGCCCGACGACCTGTGGAAGCTGGTCGCCGAGGGCCGGGACGGCGTCAGCAGGTTCCCCGCCAACCGCGGCTGGGACCTCGACGCGCTCTACCACCCCGACCCGGACCACCCCGGCACGACCACCGTCATGCAGGGCGGGTTCCTGCACGACGCCGCCGAGTTCGACGCCGGGTTCTTCGGCATCTCGCCCAAGGAGGCCCACTACACCGATCCGCAGCAGCGGATGATCCTCCAGGCCTCCTGGGAGGCCGTGGAACGGGCCGGCCTGGACCCGACCGCCCTGCGGGAGAGCCGCACCGGCGTCTACACCGGCGTGATGCACCACGACTACCCGGGAGCCCAGGGCGCGGGCAGCGTCGTCTCCGGGCGGGTGGCCTACCAGCTCGGCCTGCGCGGCCCCGCCGTCACCGTGGACACCGCCTGCTCCTCCTCGCTGGTCGCCCTGCACCTGGCCGTCAAGGCCCTGCGGCGCGGCGAGTGCGACATGGCGCTGGTGGGCGGTGCGACGGTGCTGGCGACCCCGACCGCCTTCGTCGAGTTCAGCCGCCAGCGCGGGCTGGCCCCCGACGGGCGCTGCAAGCCGTTCGCCGCCGCCGCCGACGGCACCGCGTGGTCCGAGGGCATCGGCGTCCTCGTGGTCGAGCGGCTGTCGGCGGCGCTCGAGGCCGGCCGGCCGGTCCTCGCGGTGGTGCGCGGCAGCGCGATCAACCAGGACGGCGCCAGCAACGGCCTGACCGCCCCCAACGGCCCCGCCCAGCAGCGGGTCATCCGCGAGGCCCTGGTCGACGCGGGCCTCACCCCCGCCCAGGTCGACGTGGTCGAGGCGCACGGCACCGGCACCCCGCTGGGCGACCCGGTGGAGGCGCAGGCCGTGCTCGCCGCCTACGGCAAGGAGCGCGCCGAGCCGCTGCGACTGGGCTCGATCAAGTCCAACCTCGGGCACACCCAGGCCGCGGCCGGTGTCGCCGGGATCATCAAGATGGTCATGGCGATGCGCCACGGCGTGCTGCCCAGGACCCTGCACCTGGACGAGCCCAGCCCGTACGTCGACTGGTCGGCGGGCGCCGTGGAGCTGCTGGCCGAGGACTCGCCCTGGCCGGCCGGCGCCGAACCCCGGCGGGCGGGCGTCTCCTCGTTCGGCGTCAGCGGCACCAACGCCCACGTGATCCTGGAGGAACCGCCCGCGGCGGCCGACCGGGACGAACCCGCCGAGGACGCCCCCGGGCCGTGGACCTGGGCGCTGTCCGGCCGGTCGGCCGCCGGGCTGCGCGCCCAGGCCGAGGCGCTGACCGGGTACCTGGCCGCCCGGCCCGCGCTGCGGGAGGGCGACGTCGCCCTCTCGCTGGCCACCACTCGGGCCGCGCACGAGCACCGCGCCGTCGTCCGCGGCGCCGACCGCGCCGAGCTGACGGCCGGTCTGGCCGAACTCGCGGCCGGCCGCCCCTCGGCGGCCGTGGTCGAGGGCACCGTCGGCCCGGCCGGCGGGGTGGCCTTCCTCTTCCCGGGCCAGGGCTCGCAGTGGCGGGACATGGCGGTGGAACTGCTGGACACCGACGAGGTGTTCCGGGCCCGGATCGCCGAGTGCGCGGCCGCGCTCGCCCCGCACGTCGACTTCGACCTGGAGGCCGTGCTGCGCGGCGCGGGGGACCTGGAGCGGGTCGACGTCGTCCAGCCCGCCCTGTTCGCCGTGATGGTCGCCCTCGCCGAGGTCTGGCGCTCGCTGGGCATCCGGCCCACCGCCGTGGTCGGCCACAGCCAGGGCGAGATCGCCGCGGCCTGCGTGGCCGGCGCGCTCACCCTGGAGGACGCCGCCCGGGTGGTCGCCCTGCGCAGCCGGGCGCTGCCGGCACTCTCCGGCCGCGGCGGGATGATGTCCGTCGCGCTGCCCGCCGACCAGGTCCGCGAGCGGCTCGGCCGCTGGGACGGCCGACTGGCGGTCGCCGCCGTCAACGGCACGTCCTCGGCGGTCGTCTCCGGTGACGTCGACGCGCTGGACGAGCTCCTCGCCGCCTGCGAGGCCGAGGAGGTGCGGGCCCGCCGGGTCGACGTCGACTACGCCTCGCACTGCTTCCACGTCGAGGCCGTCCGCGACCAGGTCCTGGAGGCGCTCGCACCGGTGCGCCCGCGCGCCCCCGAGGTGCCGTTCTTCTCCTCCGTCGAAGGCCGGTGGATCGACGGCGACGACGCCTTCGACGCCGACTACTGGTACCGCAACCTGCGCGAGACGGTCCGCTTCGACGAGGCCGTCACCGCGCTGGTCCGGCGCGGTTGCACGACCCTGCTGGAGGTCAGCCCGCACCCGGTGGTCACCAACGGGGCGCAGGAGACCGTCGAGGCGCTCGACGCAGACGTCGCGGTCGTGCACACCCTGCGCCGCGACGAGGGCGGCCGGGCCCAACTGCTCACCGCGCTCGCCCAGTTGCACGTCAGGGGGGTGCGGCCGGACTGGTCGGCGGTGTGGCCCGGCGCCCGCCGCGTCGAGCTCCCCACCACCGCCTTCGTCACCGAGCCGTACTGGCGCGCCGACGACGACCCGGCCGCCTTGGGCCTGGACCTCGTCGACCACCCCGTCCTGCGGGCCTGCCTGGGCGGCGAGCAGACCGTCCTGACCGGCCGGCTCTCCCTGACCGCCCTGCCCTGGCTGGCCGACCACGTCGTCGACGGACTGGTGGTGCTGCCGGGCGCGGCCATCACCGAACTGGCCGCCCGGGCCGGCGACGAGGTGGGCTGCGCGGTCGTCGACCAGCTCACCCTGCTCACCCCGGTCGTCCTGCCCGAGGACGCCGAGGTCCGGGTGCGGCTCGACGTCGCGGCGCCCGCCGAGGACGGCTCCCGCGCACTGACCCTGCACACCCGCACCGGCGGGACGGATCACTGGACCACCCACGCCACCGCCGTCCTGCTGCCCGACGACGCCCGACCGGCGCCCACGCCGGTCGCCTGGCCGCCGGCCGACGCCGAACCGCTCGACGTGGAGGAGCTCTACGCCCGGCTGCGCGGCGCCGGGCTCCCGTACGGCCCGGCCTTCCGCGGTGTGCGGGCGCTGTGGCGCGGCCGCGACGGCGCCGTGTTCGCCGAGGTCGCGCTGCCCGGCACCGAGCCGGACGGCTTCGTGCTGCACCCCGCGCTGCTCGACGCCTGCCTCCACCCGGTGGCGCTCGGCGGCTTCCTCACCGGGCCGCCCGACCGGCCCTCGCTGCCCTTCGAGTGGACGGGCGTGCGCGTCCACGCCGTCGGCGCCGACTCCGTCCGGGTGGCCGTCACCGCGGCCGGGCCCGACGCCGTCCGGATCGAGCTGGCCGACCCGTCGGGCGCGCCGGTCGCCACGGTGGACACGCTCGTGCTGCGCGCGCTGCCCGAGGGCGCCCTTGGCCGGTCGGACAGCCGCGACCTGCTGCGCCCCGCCTGGGTGGGCCGCGCCCTGCCCGACGGCGCCGCGGTCGACTTCGCGGTGCCCGACCCGGACCTCGCCGCGCTGCTGAAGCGTCAGCCCGCCACCGGCACCGCGCCGTTCGTCCTGGTCCCGGCGCCGACCGGTGAGCCGGCCGCCGCCGTGGCGAGCGCGCTCACCACGGTGCAGGAGTGGCTCGCGGACGAGGGCTCCGCGGCCGCGACCCTCGTGGTGGTCACCCGCCGGGTGCGCGAGGACGTCGCCGAGGCCGCCGTGGCCGGCCTGGTGCGCTCCGCCCAGGTCGAGCACCCCGACCGCTTCCTGCTGCTCGACCTGGCCGACGACTCCGACGCCACGCTCACCGCGGTACCCGCCGCGCTGGCCGCCGGTGAGCCGCAGATCGCGCTGGCCGACGGCGCCGCCACGGTGCTCCGGCTGGAACGCACGGCGCCGACCGCCGACCCGGCCGAGGACCCGGCCGCCGACCCGGCCGAGGACCCGGCCGCGGGGCTCGGCAAGGTCCTGGTCACCGGGGCCTTCGGCACCCTCGGGCAGCTCGTCGCCCGCCACCTGGTCGACGCGCACGGCGTGCGCGACCTGGTGCTGGTCGGCCGGCGCGGCGCACGGACCCCCGGCGCGGCCGAGCTCGTCGACGCGCTGACCACCGCCGGCGCGACGGTCGAGGCGGCGGCCTGCGACGTCTCCGACCGCGCCGCACTGGCCCGGCTGGTCGACGGCGCCGGCTTCACCACCGTCGTCCACGCCGCGGGCGTCCTGGACGACGTCCTGGTCACCGACCTGACGCCGGAGCGCCTCACCCGGGTGCTGGCACCCAAGCTCGACGCGGCCCTGCACCTGCACACCCTGCTGCCCGACGCGCGGCTGGTGTTCTTCTCCTCGGCGGCCGGCCTGCTCGGCGGGTTCGGACAGGCCAACTACGCGGCGGCCAACGCCGGACTCGACGCCCTGATCCGGCTGCGCCACGCCCGGGGCCTGCCGGGGGTCTCCCTGGCCTGGGGCCTGTGGGAGGCCGAGAGCACCATGACCGAGGGGGTCGACCGCGACGGCTTCGGCCGCTCGGGCTTCCTCGCGCTGTCCGACCGCGCCGGCCTCGCCGCCCTGGACGGCGCCCTCGCCTCCGACGAGCCGGTGCTCGCACCCATCCGGCTCGACCCGGCCACCCTGCGCGCGATGGGCGACGGGGTGCCCGCCCCGCTGCGCGCCCTGGTCGGTGCGCCGGCCCGCCGCACCGCCGCCGGCGGCGGCGTGGCCGTCGACCCCGAACTGGGCGCCCGCCTGGCCGGCAAGACCCCGGCCGACCGGCAGCGGGTGCTGCTCGACCTGGTGGCCGCGCACGCCGCCGCCGTCCTCGGCCACGGCTCGGCGGACGGCGTCGACCCCGACCGGGCCTTCAAGGACGTCGGCTTCGGTTCGGTCAGCTCCGTCGAACTGCGCAACCGGCTCTCCGCCGCCACCGGCCTGCGGCTGCCCGCGACCGTGGTCTTCAGCCACCCCAACCCGGCCGCGCTGGCCCGCCACCTGGACGACCTGCTGGCCGGCGCGCAGGCCTCGGCGCCCGTCGCGGCCGCCTCCCGGCAGGCCGACGCGGACGACCCCGTCGTCCTCGTCGGGATCGGCTGCCGGCTCCCCGGCGGCGTCGCCACGCCGGAGGACCTCTGGGAGCTGCTGAGCGCCGAACGCGACGGCATCGGCCCCTTCCCCGAGGACCGCGGCTGGCCGGTCGACCGGTACGACCCGGACCCGGCCGCCGCCGGGCGCAGCTACGTCCGGCACGGTGGCTTCATGGCCGGCGCGACCACCTTCGACGCGGCCTTCTTCGGGGTGTCGCCGCGCGAGGCCGCCGCGATGGACCCGCAGCAGCGCCTCCTGCTGGAGACCGTCTGGGAGGCCTGCGAGGACGCCGGGATCGACCCGGCCACGCTGCGCGGCACCCGCACCGGCGTGTTCGTCGGCTCCATGTACCAGGACTACGGCCGCCTCCTGGAGGGCGCGGCGGCCGAGGGCTTCCTCGCCCCCGGCGTCGGCGGCGGCGTGCTGTCCGGCCGGGTCGCCTACAGCTACGGCCTGGAGGGCCCGACCATCACCGTCGACACCGCCTGCTCGTCCTCCCTGGTCGCCCTGCACCTCGCCGCCCAGTCCGTCCGGGCGGGGGAGTGCGACCTCGCGCTGGCCGGCGGCGTCACGGTGCTCTCGACGCCGATGGTGTTCGTCGAGTTCAGCCGCCAGCGCGGACTGGCCGCCGACGGCCGCTGCAAGCCGTTCGCCGCCGCGGCCGACGGCACCGCGCTCGGCGAGGGGGTCGGCATGGTGCTCGTCGAGCGCCTCTCCCGGGCCCGCGCCCTCGGCCACGAGGTGCTGGCCGTGCTGCGCGCCAGCGCGGTGAACTCCGACGGCGCGAGCAACGGCCTCACCGCGCCCAACGGCCGCGCCCAGGAACAGGTGATGCGGGCGGCCCTCGCCGCCGGCGGCCTGCGCCCCGCCGACGTGGACGCGATCGAGGGGCACGGCACCGGCACGGCGCTCGGCGACCCGATCGAGGCCCAGGCGGTGCTGGCGGTCTACGGTCAGGACCGCCCGGAGCCGCTCTGGCTGGGCTCGCTCAAGTCCAACCTCGGGCACGTGCAGGCGGCGGCCGGCATCGCCGGCGTCATCAAGGCCGTGCTGTCCATCCGGCACGGGCTGCTGCCGCGCAGCCTGCACCTCGACGAGCCGTCACCGCACGTCGACTGGAGCACCGGGAACGTCGCCCTGCTGAGCTCGGCCCAGCCCTGGCCCGAGCGGCCGGGCCCCCGCCGGATGGGCGTGTCCTCGTTCGGGATCAGCGGGACCAACGCCCACGTGGTGATCGAGCAGCCGCCGGCGGCGCCCGTCGCCGAGCCGGCCGGGCCCGACCTGGAGGGCGTGCCGTGGCTGCTGTCGGCGCGCTCCGAGGCGGCGCTGTCCGCCCAGGCCGCCCGCCTGCTGGCGGCGGACACCACGGACCTGCCCGCCGTCGCCCGCGCCCTGGCCACCACCCGGTCCGCCCAGCGGTACCGGGCGGCGGTGACCGGCGCGGACGAGTCGGCGATCCGTACCGCGCTGACCGCCCTGGCGGACGGCCGGACCGACCCGGGCCTGCGCCGCGCGACGGCCGGCCGGCCCCGGCTCGCCCTGCTGTTCACCGGGCAGGGCAGCCAACTCCCGGGCATGGGACGGGAACTGTACGAGACCTTCCCGGTCTACGCGCGGGCCTTCGACGAGGTCTGCGGGCTCTTCGACCTGGGCAGCCCGCTGCGCGAGGCGGTCTTCGGCGAGGAGGGGCCGCTCGACCGCACCGAGTACACCCAGGCGGCGCTGTTCGCCCTCCAGGTGGCCCAGTTCCGGCTGCTGTCCTCCTGGGGCGTGACGCCGGACCTCCTGATCGGCCACTCCGTCGGCGAGCTCTCCGCCGCCTGCGTGTCCGGCCTGATCCCGCTCGACCGGGCCGCCGCGCTGGTGGCCGCCCGGGGCCGGGTGCTCGGCGCCCTCCCGCCGGGCGGCGCGATGATGTCGGTCCGGGCCTCCGAGGAGGAGGTGCTCGCCCTGCTCGACGGCCGGGCGGACCGGGTGGCGATCGCCGCCGTCAACGGTCCCGCGGCCGTGGTGCTCTCGGGGGAGGACGAGGCCGTGACGGCGGTCGCCGCCGAGCTCGTGGCCCGCGGGCACCGCACCCGCCGGCTGAACGTGGGCATCGCCTTCCACTCGCCGCTCGTGGAGCCGGCGCTCGCCGAGTTCCGCGAGGTGGCCGCGGCGGTGCGGTTCGGGACGGCCGGGATCCCGGTCGTCTCCACCGTCCGCACCGACGCGCCGATGGACTCCGCCGACTACTGGGTGGACCAGCTGCGCGGATCGGTCCGCTTCTCCGACGCCGTCCGCCGCGCCCACGAGGACGGGGCGACCGCGTTCCTGGAGCTCGGCCCCGACGCGGTGCTGGCCCCGGCCGCCGCGGTGTGCCTTCCGGACCTCCCGGTCCGCCCGGTCGCCCTGCTGCGACGGGACCGGACGGACGTCCGCGCGGCCACCGAGGCGCTGGGCGCCCTGCACACCCACGGGGTGCCGGTGGACTGGGCGGCCGTCCACGAGGGCAGGCCGCTGCGCCGGGTGTCGCTGCCGCGGTACGCGTTCCGCAGCCGGCACTACTGGCCCGAGGTCGTCGTGCCGAAGGCCGTCGAAGCGGCGCCCGCGGTGCCCGAGCCCGTGGCGCCCGCCCCGGCGGACACCGTGCTCGCCCCGCTCTGGTCCGCCCTGGAGAACGACGACGTCGCCTCGGCGCTGGGCCTGCTCGACCTGCGGGGGGACGAGACGCCCGCCGAGATCCTCGCGGCGCTCGGCCGGCTGCGCTCCGGCGCCCGGCTCCCGGTCGTGCAGACGGCCCGGTGGCGGCGCGTCCCGGACGGCCCGGCCCCGGCCCTCGACCGGGACGTGCTGCTCCTCGCCCCGCCCGGGGGCGACGACGACCTGGCCGACGCGCTCGCCGGGGCCCTGGCCCGGCACGGCGCACGCGTGCGGACGGGCGGCGCCGAGCGGCCGGACCTCGTCGTCGCGCTGCCCGGGGCCGAACCGGTCGCGGCGCCCGGCGTCCCGCGGTGGGCCCTCGGCACGGACGGCGGCGACCCGGTCGGCGACCACCTGGTGATCCTGCCGCCGGTGGTCGACGCCCGGGCCCGGGCCCGGCTCTGCGCGGTGATCGCCGAGGGGCACCCCGAGGCCCGGATCGAGGCGGACGGCGTGTCCGTGCGCGAGTACCGGACGGTGGAACCGGCCGAGCGGTGGCGCCCGGCGGGCGACGTCCTGCTGGCCGGCCTCCCGGACGGGCTCGCCGGGGCGGTGGCCGAGGAGGTACGGCGTTTCGGCGCCCGCTGCCTGGTGGCGGGGGGCTCCCCCTGCCCGCCCGGTGCCGTCCGGCTCGCCGAGGCGGAAGGCGCGGTGGCGCCGACGGCGGCGATCGTCGGGGCCGGGGTGGACCCGGGGACGGTCGGGAGGGACGGGACGGTACCGCTGGTCGCCGTCGTGTCGGTGGGGGAGCGGGTGGCGGAGCCGTCGGCCGGGATCCTCGCCCTCGGTCGCTCCGCGGTCGCGGTGGCGGTCGCTCCGGGGCTGGACCCGCGGGCGGCGGCGGCCGGGCTGTTCCGGGCGCTGACGGCGGGTGAGCCTGCGGTCCGCCTCGTCGACGGGGACGCGCTTCCCGCTGCGACGCCGGGGGCTGCCGCCACCGGGACCGAGGCGGCGGGGGCCACGGCCCCCGCGCCCGAGGTCTCCGCGCCGGTTGTTTCCGTGGCCGTGGCCGTGGCCGTGCCCGTGGCCGTCGAGCCCGACGCCGCTCCCACCGCTCCCGCCGCTCCCGCCGCTCCTGCCGCGGACGCGGCGGATACCGCAGAGGACGAGCCCGAGGCCGGCCCCAACCGGGAGGCCGAACTCTGGCTGGCGCTGGCCGCGTTGCCGCGCGACCAGTGGCAGGACGCCGTCCTGGGCGGTGTCCGCGGACTGGTGGCCGCGGTGCTGGGGCACGAGTCCGTCGACGAGGTGGGCGTCGAGGACGAGTTCTTCGACCTCGGTCTCACCTCCGTCACGGCGATCGAGCTGCGCGACCACCTCGTCGCACTGACCGGCCTCGACTGGGCCGCCGACGTGCTGTACGAGAACCCGACGCCGCAGATCCTGGCGGACCTCGTCATCGACCGGCTGGCCGCCGCGATGGACTGATCCGCCGCTCCCCGGCCGACCCGCTCGCCCCGCCACCGCCCCCACCCCGGGGCGGTGGCGGGGCGAGCGGCGTCCCGTGCCGCACCCCCGGAGGTGGTGGCTTTGCGGGGGCCTTGCAGGACCGGCAGTTGATGCCGGAGTGCGAGGATCCCGATGTTTTCTCTCTGTCGCTCATCGGCAGGAGCCGCAGCAGCGCGAAGGTGTTGGTCTCGGCGAGGCAGGCCAGACGCAGCAGCACGACAGATCATGATGCCGCTGGTGCCCTGTCCAGGTGAAGATGCCGGGGAAGCGCCGAGCGGATCCGAACATCGACGATCAAGGCCGCGACCTGCGCGGATGACGTATCGGGACCCGCACAGTCGGCGGCCGTCCGTCATGCCCTGCGCTCGTGGGATCTGTTGAGCGACCTGCGGTGCGGTCGGGTGAGATGACTCAGCCTGCGATGCGATTTCCAACGCGGCACCCCTGTCCCGGCCGCGAGGGCGGTGGTTTCGCGCTCGGGGCCTTCAGTGCGGTCAGTCCCGGCCCGCGCCGGCCCGTTCGCGCGGCGGGGTGGTGCGGGTGAGGGCGCGACCGTTGTACTGCAGGGCTGTGGGGTTGTGGGGGCTGCGCAGGAAGCGGCCGACGAAGGGGGTGCTGTGACCTGGGGGCAGGGCGGAAAAGGTGAGGTCCGCGCGCGGGGTGACGGGGTACGTGGCGCCGCCCGGGAGGGTGAGGGTGAGGGTGCCGGAGTCCAGGCGCGCGGTGATGGCGAGTTCCCCGTTGCGGTACTCGCCGAGGCAGGGGGTGAAGTCCTCGACCGGGGCCTCGGGCGGGAGTTGGGGGCGGTGGACGCCGACGGGCAGGCCCGCGTCGGCGAGTTCGCGCAGAACGGCGTCCCACAGCTGTCGGCCGGTGGTGGAGTTGGTGGTAAGCGCGACCACGGTGCCGGACGTGGAGTCCAGACGCAGGTGGCAGGTGGTGCCGTCGTGGGTGCCGTCGTGGCCCCACCAGGCGGTGCCGGGCGTACCGAAGCGGCCGAGGCCCAGGCCCCAGCCGTCGGCGAGGCCGAACGGTTCGGCGCCGTCGACCGGGGTGGTCATCTCCTGCAGGACCTGCGGGTCGCAGAGGTCCGGCCCGTTCCCGAGGGCCAGCCGGGCCAGTGCGACCAGGTCGGTCGCGGTGCCGGCCAGGCCGCCGGCCGCGAGCGAGTCGGAGTCCGTGGTGCACGCGATGGCTGAGACGGTGCGGGTCTCGTGGCCGGCGGCCGGGGGCTGGATGTGGTGGCCGTGGACGGTCAGGGCCGGGGCGGTGCGCGGGCGCGGGCCCGGAAGGAAGCCGGCCCGGGTGTCGAGGGGGCTGAGCAGGTAGGTGTCGAGGGTCTCCGGCCAGCTCAGGCCGGTGGCATCGGCCACCAGCTGGGAGAGCAGGTGGTAGCCGACGTTGGAGTAGGAGAACGTGCCCGGGGCGGGCCAGGCGGTCCGGGCCGGGGGCGGCACGGCGGCGAGCAGGGCCCGTAGGCGGCGGGCCGGCGGATCGCCGCCCGCATCGTGCGACTCGTGGTCGGACGGCAGGCCGGCGGTGTGGCTGAGCAGTTGCCGTAGGGTCGCGTCCAGGGCCGGGTCGGCGCCGCCCACCCAGCGGCGGATCGGGTCATCCAGGGTCAGCAGGCCGTCGGAGACCAGCTGGAGCGCGCAGACGGCGGCGAAGGTCTTGGAGGTGGACCCGTACGCGAAGGCCGAACCGGAGTGGACCTCAGTGCCGCCGTCGACCTCGCGGCCGAACTCCCGGGTGTGCAGCGAACCGTGTGCGTGCACCGCGAGCTGGGCGCCCACCACCGCGCAGTCCCGGGCCAGTCGGCCGAACCGATCCAGCGCGGTGACGAGCGTTGCTCTCGATGGTGCCGCCGATGTGCCGTCCACCTCAGGTCCCTTCCCGTCGAACACTGCTCAGGGGAGAGTCTTCAAGGCCGGGCACGGCTACGGCAGATGGTTAAGCCGTGGCTGAAACACCCACGCCGGAGGGCCGGCTGACGCGGGCGGCCGCGCGGTCAGGCGCGCCTGGGGGGCAGCACCGCCACGGCGATCAGCAGCAGCAGGACACCGCCGTAGGCGTTCCACAGGCCGGTGTGCAGGTCGGTGATGTCGAAGGAGACCGGCGCCACCTCGAGGGACTTCTGGACCGTCCACAGCACGCAGGTGGCCAGGGCGAGCAGCCCGGCCAGGAGCATCACCAGCCGAGAGCGCACCAGCAGGGCGAGGGCCGCGATCGCCGCGCCGGCGGCCAGCGGGATCATCATGGACGTGCCGGTCGTGGCGGTGCGGTCGGGGGAGAAGCCCTGGAAGAGGTCTGCGATCGGCACCGACCGAGGATCGCTCTTCTCGTACCAGGGCTGGAAGGCGCTGAGGACCAGCGCGGCCGCTCCGGCCAGGGCCAGCAGACTTGCTACGGCGACGCGACGCATCGGGTGGAGTTCCTCGTTTCTTTCTCTGCCTACAACTACTGCCTGCCCTGCTGCCGGAACGGTGTCACACGCGCCGGAGTTCGGCCGGATGCCGCCTGCGCCGGAAGGACCGGCCCGGCAGCAGGTAGCCGGCCAGCGTGGTGACCACGACGGTCGACACGATCAACGCCACCTGCATTCCCGGCAGATAGGGCAGTGAACCGGCAAGTGACCAACTGAAGGCGGCCAGGGGAATGAGCGCCGCCAGGGCGCCGATCACCAGGCCGACCGTCATGACGATCAACGCCTCCACCTGGAGCATGCCACGGACCTGCCGCCGGCCGGCGCCGACCAGTCGCAGAAGGGCGACTTCCGGCCGCCGTCCGGTGACGATCAGGGCCAGGGTGCTCAGCACCGCGATCACGGTGAAGCTGCCGATCGCGGACACCGCGACCGTGGTGATCACCTGGCCGACGCCGCGGTCCTCCTCGCGCAGGTGCTCGGGGGACGGCTGGTCGGTCACCGTGGCACCGGGCGCGGCAACGGCCAACTCCCGCTCCACGGCGGCCCGCACGGCCCGGTGGTCGGAGCCCGGGTCGACCGCCAGCAGCGCCCGCCCGTTCGCCGGGGCGGCGGTGTGCGCGGCCAGTTCGTCGTGGGCGAAGAGGAACTCGCCGAGCGCCAGCTGCCGTTCGTAGAGCGCGACCACGCGCAGCGGCACGGCCGCGCCGTCGCCGTAGCGGATCGTCACCGTGGAGCCGACGGACAGGCTCAGATCGCGGGCGCGCTCGGTGCCGACCGCGACCGTGCCGCGGCCGAGCGTGCCGAGGTCACCGGCGGTCACCTTGGGGTCGAGGGTGGCGGGCAGGGCCTGCGGGGTGATGCCGAGCACCGGGAACCGGTCGAGCTTGGGATCGCCGACCTCGCGGTGTGCCAGCACGATGGTGCTGTACAGCACGCCGGTGGCCGCGCTCACGCCGTTCGTCCGGGCGAGCCGCTGCACCACCTCCTCGGGGATGCCCGCGCCGCCGGCGGTGACCGACAGGTCGGCCCGCATGGAGCTGCCGGCCTGCCGGCCGCCCTCGCGGTCCAGCGTGGCGCCGGCCGAGAGCTGGACCCCGACGAAGGCCACCACCAGCACGATCGGGGTGATCGCCGCGCCCAGGCGCCGGGAGTTCGCCCGGGTGGCGGCGTCGGCGAGGTAGCCGCCGGCCCCACCGAGGCGGCGCACCGTGCCACCGACCAGGTGGATGGCGAGCCGGGCGATCCACGGGCCGAGCAGCGCGCACGCGATGACCAGGGCCATCGCGGCCGAACTGGCGGCCGCGGCGGCGGTCTCGCCGCGCTGCAGCGAGGCCGTGCCGGCCGCGCTGACCCCGGCGAAGAGCAGGATGACGCCGGTGATCGTGCGTCCTTTGCCGGGCTGCTCGGGCTCGGTCTGGGCCTCGCCCATCGCTGCGGCCGGCTTCAGCTTGGCCGTCCGCCCGCAGGCGAGCGCGGCCGCGACCCGGGCCACCAGCAGGGTCAGTGCCCCGGTGAGGACCACCGACGCCAGCATCATCGGCGGCATGGACAGGTCGAGGCCGACGGGGATCGCGCCGCGCTGCTCCAACATGGCGACGAGTTCCAGGTAGACGGGGACGGCGCCGGCCGCGCCCAGCAGGGCGGCGGTGATGGCGACCATCGCGGTCTCGCGCCCCACGGTGACCCGCAACTGGCGGGGGGTCGCCCCGACGGCCCGGAGCAGCGCGAACTCCCGGGCCCGCTGGTGGACGGCCTGCGCCACGGTGCTGGAGACCACCAACACGGCGATCATGGTGACCACCACGCAGACCGTGGCCAGCAGCATCAGCAGCCCGATCCGGCTGGGCGCGGCTTGGAGGAACTCCGCGTTCCCGCGGGCGTTGCCGGTCAGCACCCGCAGGGCCGAGGAGTCCTGCGGCGCCCGCTCGCCGACGGCGTCGTGGGCCGCGGTGCCGCCGTCCAGGGCGGCGCGCAGCGCCGGGTAGAGGGTGTGGACGGTTGTGCCGTCCTCCGCGAGGACGCCGATCGCGTCCACCTGGCCGGGGTGGCCCGCCAGGTCGCGAGCCTTCTGGTCACTGAGGAAGACCGTGCCCTGGTGGGCCAGGCCGGTGCCGTCGCCACCGCCCCGGGGTGCGGCGATGCCCGCCACCCGGTAGTGCACGGGCAGGCCGACCGGCGACTGGAGGCCGACCTCGTCGCCGACCTTGGCCCCGGCACGGGCGGCCAGGGCGCCGTCCAGGACCACTTCCTGCGGCCCGTTCGGTTGGTGGCCCGAGCGCAGCGTGAAGGGCGCCAGCGCGGCGGTGCTCCAGCCGTGCGCGTAGACGGGGGAGACCCCGGACTCCGAGTCCGGCCCCGGGACGGCGGTGGTGCCGTCGGCCGCGGTCAGGGTGATCGGGACGGCGCTGTCCGGGATCGCCGCCGCGACGCCGGGGACGGCGGCCAGCCGGGCGACGGCAGATTCCGGGACGCGCACCCGCTCGGTGAGCGCGGCCGTGACGGACTTCGGCTTGCTGGCGAACGGGGTGGCCTCGTAGGTGGTGGTCTGATTGCCGCCGACGACCGCGACGGTCGCCGCGTAGCGCTCGACCCGGGCGTGCCCGGCGAAGGCGGACAGCGTGGCGAGGGCGAACGAGCCGAGCAGCAGGGAGGTCAGCAGCAGCGCGGCGAAGACCGCGCTCCACGCCTTGAGGTGCATCCGGACCGCGCGGACGGCCAGGAAGTGCGCCGTGCGGGCGGTCGCCTGGCCCTCGCCGCGGCCCGGGCCGTTCGGGCTCCGCAGGGCCCGGGCCGCGGCGAGGGGGACGGTGCGGGTCGCGGACATGGTCAGCAGCCCCCGATCTCGGCCATGACCTGGGCGACGTCGGCGGTCTGCGGCCGGACCATGGTGGTGACGATCCGTCCCTTCGCCAGGAAGACCGCCTCGTCGGACCAGCTCGCGGCGACCGGGTCGTGGGTGACCATCACCACGGTGTGCCCGGTGTCGTCCACGGCCCGGCGCAGCAGCGTGAAGACGTCGTTGGCGGTGGAGGGGTCGAGTGCCCCGGTCGGCTCGTCGGCGAAGATCACGGCCGGGTCGGTGACCAGGGCGCGGGCGATGGCGACCCGCTGCTGCTGGCCGCCGGACAGGTGCTGCGGGGAGTCGTCCGCGCGGTCTGCCAGCCCGACCGACTCCAGGACGCGCATCGCCCGCTCCACGGCCTGCGGGCTGTCCGGTCGCTCGCCGCCCAGCAGCAGCGGCAGCGTGACGTTCTCCCGCACGGTCAGCGACGGCACCAGGTTGAGCGACTGGAACACGAAGCCGATCCGGTCCCGGCGCAGCCGGGTCAGCGCCGCCTCGCTCAGCGAGCCGAGGTCGGTGGTCCCGATCCGCACGGTGCCGGCCGTCGGCCGGTCCAGGCCGGCGGCGCACTGCAGGAAGGTCGTCTTGCCGGACCCGGAGCGGCCCATCACGGCGACGAACCGCCCCTGGGGGATCTCCAGGCTTACGTCGTCCAGGGCGTTCACCGGCTGGCCGCCCCGAAGGTAGCGACGGGTCACCGACTGCATGGTCAGGGCGACCGGGCCGATCGGGTGGCCCTGCTCCTGCTCGACGGCTGAATCCGCCGCGTCCGTCCGTCCGATGCGCTGCCTGATCACCAGTGAACCCTCCCGGGCGTGCTTCCTGGCCGGCCGGCCGACACTGCGGTGGGCCGGCGTGGACGCGGGTCACCCGCGTCCACGCAACCGACCCTAGGATCTCCGCCGAGGGCGCCGCGATGACCTTTCCACCCGTCTTGGGGTTCAGCCAGCACACCCATGTGCTGGGGTGACAGAGACACCGCAGGGTGCGCTTCCGGTTCGTTACGGTGGGACGCAACCCCGTGGTGCGGCGGTCGCCGCAGTGCAACGCCAATCCCAGGAGGCCCTACCGGTGTCAGAGTTCGAGCCCCAGCCGGACACCGAGGAGGACACGTCGAGACTCGGCGCGGCCGTCCGCGACGCCCGGGACGCCAGCGCCTTCCTGTACATGGGCCTGCCGATGGCAGTGGTCTGCTTCTTCGGCTGCTTCGTCGTCCCGGCCTCGCTGTTCTTCACCGTGTTCCTGATCGGCGCCCCCGCCTGGCCGGAGGTGGTGCGGGCGCTGCGCAGCCTGGCGGGGCACGAACGGGTACGCGCGGGCGCCTTCCTGGGCACCACGGTGCCGGAGCAGTACCTGCCGCTGGACGGCTCGCTCTCGGACCGGTTCCGACTGGCGATGACCGACCCCGGCACCTGGCGCGACGCCCTGTGGTTGCCGGTGCAGACCCTGAGCGTGATGCTGCTCAGCCTGCTGACCCTGCTGCTGTGGCTGGTCGGCCTGCCGCTGGACGGCGTACGACTGGGCATGGCCGACGCGGTGGCCCGGCGCCGAGGCGTCCCGTCGCGGGCCGAACCGCTGGTGCTCAACCTGCAGAGGTTCCTGGCCGAGCGTCAGGCGGGCTGGACGGTACACCTGTTGCGCCCGTCCGAGTCGTCCCGGCTGGCAGAACGGGTGGCCGAGCTGTCGGAGAGCCGGGCCGGAGCCGTCGAGGCGCACAGCGCCGAACTGCGGCGCATCGAACGGGACCTCCACGACGGCGTCCAGGCGCAGTTGGTCGCCCTGTCGCTGCGGATCGGGCTGGCCAAACAGCAGTTGTCGAAGGACCCGGAGGCGACCGAAGCGCGGCTGGACGAGGCGCAGGAGGGGATCGAGCGGGTCCTGGCCGACCTGCGCCACGTCGTACGGACGGTCTACCCGCCGGTGCTGACGGACCGTGGACTAGCCGGTGCCGTCCGGGCACTGGCGGCCGGCTCGTCGATTCCGGTGGACCTGCAGGTGAGCGCGGTGGAGAACGGCCACCGGGTGCCCGCGTCCGTGGAGGCGGCGGCCTACTTCGTGATCGCCGAGGGGCTGACCAACATCAGGAAGCACAGCCGGGCGACCAGGTCCTCGGTACGCTTCCAGCGCAGCGGCGGACAGCTGACCATTACGGTCACCGACGACGGACGCGGGGGTGCCGACGAACACGGCGGCTCCGGTCTGGTCGGCATCCGCCGCCGGGTGGCCGCGCTGGACGGTACGGCGACCCTCACCAGCCCTGTCGGAGGGCCTACGGAGCTGAAAGTGGAGCTGCCATGCGGATCGTGATCGCGGAGGACAACGCCCTGCTACGGGAGGGGATGGTCCTGCTGCTCAGCAGCAACGGCCACTCGGTGGAGGCGTCGGTCGGCGCGGGACCGGAGATCCTGCCCGCGCTGCGCAACCACCGGCCCGACCTGGCGGTCCTCGACGTCCGGCTGCCGCCGTCGTTCCGGGACGAGGGGCTGCGGGCGGCGCTCGCCGCCCGGCGCGAACTGCCGGATCTGCCGGTCCTGGTGCTCTCCCAGTACGTTGAGGAGACGTACGCGGCCGAGCTACTGGCGCACGGGGCGAAGGGGGTGGGCTACCTGCTGAAGGACCGGGTGGGGCGGGTGGACCAGTTCCTGGAGGCGGTGGAGACGGTCGCCGGCGGCGGTACCGTGCTCGACCCGGAGGTGGTCACCCAACTGCTCAGCCGGCAGGTCGCGGCCAGGCCGATGCGCAATCTGAGCCCGCGCGAGCAGGAAGTGCTGGAGCTGATGGCGCAGGGCAAGGCCAACAACGCGATCTCGGAACAACTGGTGATCACCGAGCGGGCAGTGAGCAAGCACATCCGGAACATCTTCGACAAGTTCAACCTGCCGCCGGAGGGCGGCAGTGTGCACCGCCGGGTGCTGGCTGTGCTGACCTATCTCGGGCACGACGTCCAGGAGGCCTAGCAGGAACCGGCGTTCGTCGCGGGCCCGGAAACGGAAAGCACCGGGTGCCTGGGGCGGGGGGCCCCGGACACCCGGTGAGGGAGGTCGGAGTGAGCAGGCGGGGGTCCCGCCCACCACGGCCTCCGGTCCATGAGTGGCGGTGCGTCAGCCCGCCATGTCACCGGCGCTGGTGCAGGTGGAGCGCAGCGACTCAAGCCGCTTGTTCTGGCCCGCGACGTACACGGAGACGCTGCCGGGGTCGCGGTCCTTGAGCTTGGTGTTGCGCAGCTCGCTGGCGGTGTCGCTGGCGGCCTTCTTCAGCTTGTCATCCTTGGCCTTCTTCACCAGCTCGTCGATCTTGTCCGCGCGGTCGTTGACATCCTTGACCGCGGCGTCGGCGTCCACGGGGTGCGGGTTGAACAGCGCCAGGTCGGTGATCTTCAGGCACATGTCGGCCCGATCGAGCACCTCCTGGGGCGAGTTGCAGGAGGCGAGGCCGAAGACGGCCCCGATCGCGATGGTGGCGGCGACCGCCCGCAGGCCCAGGCTCCGCTGGTAGGCGCGGGCGGGCCGCCGGGCCGGGTCGGCCGGGAACGGTGTGGTCATGGTCGGGGTGCTCCTGGTCGCAGGATGGGACGGCCGGGTCACGGTCAAGGGGTCACTCACCGTTGCTCGCCTTGCGCCAGCGGGCGACGCCCCAGACCAGGGCGATCGCGTCCAGGACGAACCCGCCGATCATGACGGTGGTGTGGGTGCTGCCCGTCACGCCGTGGGAGACCACGGAGGTGAGCATGGCACCGATGAAGAACAGCACCAGCGGAAGGACGACCCAGCCCGATCCGGGCTTTCCGGCAGAACCGGCCATGAGAAGACTCCTCGAAACCCTTGTGAGACGCGGCCTCAACCGCGCCGCTGTACGTCTCCAAGTCTGTCCGCTCGGAGCGTTCCGGTAAGTACACCGCACACCCGAAGGGGGGTGTTGCCTGCACTACTCTTTCGAGTTCCAGGCGGCGCCGGCTCGATCCGATCGGACGTTCGACCAGCGTTGTTCCGTCCTCACTTAAAGATCTCCCGGTTGCGACAGGCCGGTGGCAGCATGCGCAGGTCAGAACAGGGCGGGCGGAGGGATCTCAGGGTGCCGGACGTCGAACAGTCGCAGATTCCAAGACCATTGGCGCGAAACCGCAACTACAACGTGGTGCTGGTCAGTCAGCTGCTCTCCGAAATCGGTGGCCAGGTCTCGCTGTTCGCGATCCCGCTGGTAGTGCTCGCGCTGACCGGATCCGCCGTCACCGCGGGCGCGGCCGGCACCGTGAACGCGATGGTCCGGCTGCTGGTGCTGATCCCGGCCGGCGCGCTGGTGGACCGGTGGAACCGCAAGCGGGTGCTGATTGCCTGTGAGCTGGTGCGCATCCCGGTCCTCGCCGCGCTCGTGCTGGCGCTGTGGCGGGGGGACGAGGGCCTGGGCCTGGTGTTCCTGGTGGCCGCCGTGGACGGCGCGGCGGCGGCGCTGTTCACCCCGGCGGAGGAGGCGTTGCTGCCCCAGCTCGTCCACCCGAGCCAGCTGCCGGAGGCGGTCTCGCGCAACGCGGCCCGCAGCTACCTGGCGACGCTGGTCGGCCCGGGGCTCGGCGGTCTGCTGCTGGCCGCGCGCCAGTGGCTGCCGTTCGCCGTCAACGCGGTCACCTTCGCCGCCTCCTTCGTGCTGCTGCTGTTCCTGCGGCTTCCGGCCGCCGTTGCGGCTCCCGCCGGGCAGGGCGGCTCGCTGGCCGGGGACCTCAAGGTCGGCGTGCGCTTCATCCGGGAGCGCCCGGTGCTGCGCAGCGCCCTGCTGGTGGCGGTGGCTGTCAGCATCGCGTTCAACGCGCTCTACCTGCTGGTGGTGACCCTCGCGAAGCGGTCGGGGGTGCCGGCCGACGAGATCGGCGTGATCGGGGCCATGACGGGCGTCGGGGGCCTGCTCGGCGCCGTGGTGGCGCCGGTGCTGCAGCGGCTCATCGCGCCGCGGGTCGCGATCGCCGGCCTCGGCCTGGTCGGCGCCGCGGTCACCCCGCTGCTCGTGCTCGGCACCAGCGCGTACCTCTTCGGAGCCGTGCTCGCGGCGATCGCCTTCTGCGCGCCGACCGTGCACGCCACCGTGGTGGTGTACCAGATGAGCGTCACCCCGGACGGCCTGCGGGGCCGGGTCGGGGCGGCGATGGCGCTCACCGGCGGCGTCGCGGGGGTGGCCGGCCCGCTGCTCGGCGGCGTGCTCGCCGACACGGCCGGGCGCGGGACGGCGGTCGCGGTCTTCGTCGGCCTCCTGCTGCTCGCTGCGGTGGGAGCCGGCCTCAGCCGTACGCTGCGGGCGTTTCCGGATGTCCGCAGCGCCGTGCCCGCCGCCGGTTCCGCCCCCGAACCCACCAGGTCGGCCGAGCCCGCCGAGAACATCGGCGACCCCGTGCCCTGACCGTGTCCGCTCCGCCTCCTGCCCCCCGGAGACCCCGGGCGGCGTCCCCTTCGGAAAGCTCCGGAAAGGCAGTCCTGTGGAAACCACCAAGTCCCGTAGCCCGCGCTGGGTGGTCACCCGGCCCCAGCGCCCGGCGGCCAGGGTGCGGCTGTTCTGCTTCCCGTACGCGGGTGGCGGCACCAGCGTGTTCCGGTCCTGGCACGAGTTCCTGGACCCGTCCGTCGAGGTGTGCCCGGTGCTGCTGCCCGGCCGGGAGGAGCGGATCAGCGAGCCGCCGGCGACCGTGATGGCAGACCTGGTGGTGCGGCTGGCCGAGCATCTGGAGCCGTGGACGGACAAGCCGTTCGCCTTCTTCGGGCACAGCATGGGCGGTCAGATCGCCTTCGCGCTGACCCGGCTGCTGGCCGAGCGCGGGGCGCGGACGCCGACCTGGCTGTTCCTGGGCGGCTGCGTGCCGCAGCGCACCGCGATGCGCCGGCACCTGCTGCCGGACGCCGAACTGACCGAGGAGATCCGGCAGATGAACGGGATGCCGACCGCGGTGCTGAACGACCCGGAGATCCTCGCGCTGCTGTTGCCGGTGTTGCGGGCCGATTTCGCGCTCACCGAGACGTACCTGACCGAACCGGGCGTCACTGTGCCCGTCCCGATGACGACCTTCGCCGGGGTGGACGACGCGGAGGCGCGGCCCGCCGACATGAAGGAGTGGGCCCGGCACTGCGCGGGCCCGAGCGAGTCCCTGGAGCTGCCCGGCGACCACTTCTTCCTCAACGAACCGGCGGCGATGCTTGATCTGGTCAACCGCAGGCTGCGGACGGTTGCCGCGCGATCCTGAGCAGGCACTCGGCGAGTTCGGCCGGAGCGGCGCCGGCCACCGCGTCGACGACCTGCCCGCGGTGGAGGAAGATCGTCGCGCGGGCGAGCGAGGCGGCGACCGGATCCCGTACGGCCATGACTGCCGCGACGTCGAACTGCGCGGTGGCGCGCCGCAGGACGGCGGCCCGGGCGCGTTCGGCGGCGGGGCTGGGGTCCGGGCCGGGCTCGTCGGCCAGCAGCAGTCGCGGGGCCCGGGCCAGTGCGTGGGCGACGGCCAGGCGCCGGCGGCCGGAGGCGGACAGCTCCCGGACCGGCCGCTCCAGACTGCGCTCCAGCAGGGTCGCCCGGTGGACCAGGTCCAGGTCGGCCCGGCCGGCCGGGCCCGCCGACCGGACGGCCTCGGCCACCGAGGCGGCCGGGTGGTCCGGTTGCGGTTCGTCCGGGAGCAGTTCGGCGGGGACCGGTTCGTCCGGGTCCGGTCCGGGGGCCCACCACGTCGAACCGGAGGTCGGCGGGACCAGTCCGGCCAGGCAGCGCAGCAGCGTGGTCTTTCCAGCGCCCGTCGGGCCCATCACGGCCAGAAAGCAACCGGAGCGGATTCCGAGGTTCACGTTTTTCAGTGCGAAAAGCGGCTCACCGGCACTGGGGAGTGCGACGGAAACCGCGTTGAGCGAGGCCACCACCTCGCCGGGCCGGGCCGGCGGTGGAACGGTTCGATATCGCCGCATTGACGCCCCTGTGGCTGCCTGTGGGTGTGCGACTTCCCACCCTGTTCGATCGATGGTCCGCACCATACCGAGACATGGTGGCGACGCACTATGCCGTCTGCAGGATGGATTCGGGTTCAGCTGACACTCCCCCGGGGGTGGGGTGCGGCAGATACCCACGTGGAGTGGTGGCTGACCCCCCTTGGTACCGCCTCCGGAGTGGGTGTTTGCGGCAGGTCTAAAACTCCTGTTCGAGCGAATTCCGGCGGTGAAGAATGTTTCCCGAGGCATCGCTGTGCAGTCGGGGTGGCGGGCCGGACCGACGCGTTCCGATACGCCGTCGGCCCCGGGGGACTTCGGATCGAACCCGGGGAAGAACATCGGGCCGCATCGGCGGAAACACACTCCGGCCGAGGCTGATGACGCGCCGTGCGCTCGACGGTCACAGGCGTCCACGAACAATTCCTCAGCGATTTGGGATACCGGCATGAAGTCTGGCATGTACTCGTCGTTCAATCGGTCGGCCATCGCCGGCACCACGCTCCACGGGCTGTTCGAAGCACAGGCCGCCCGCCGGCCCGGCCACCCCGCGGTGGAGCAGGCCGGCGTCAGCCTCTCCTACGGTGAGGTCGACCGGCGGGCCAACCTGCTGGCCCGCCGACTGGTGGCCGAGGGAGTGCGGCCCGAGAGCAGGGTCGGCGTCTTCGTCGAACGCGGCCCGCACCTGATCACCGGACTGCTCGCCGTCCTCAAGGCCGGCGGCGCCTACGTCCCGCTCGACCCCAAGTACCCGGCCGAGCGCCTCGCCTTCATGGTCTCCGACTCCGACATCAACCTCATCCTCACCGGGGACGCCGGCGAACACGCCTTCGGCGCCACCGCCCGGACCCTGCGGATCGACCAGCCCGACCAGGACGGCCCGGACACCGCCCCCGACGTGCCGGTGCTGCTGGACAACACCGCGTACGTCATCTACACCTCGGGCTCCACCGGCACCCCCAAGGGCGTGGCCGTCACCCACCGCGGCGTCGAGGCCCTCGGCGCCGCCCACGCCGACGCCCTCGCCATCGGCCAGGACAGCCGCGTCCTCCAGCTGGTCTCGCCCAACTTCGACGTCGCCATCGCCGACCTCGTCCAGACCTGGTACGCCGGGGCCACCCTGATCCTGCCCGCCGCCGACACCCAGACCGTCGGCGAGGGGATCGCCGAACTCCTGTCCACCACCTCCGTCACCCACGCGATGATCCCGCCGTCGGTGCTCGCCACCATCCCCCCGGTGGAACTGCCCGACCTGCGCGGCCTCGCCACTGGCGGCGAGCCCTGCCCGCCCGACCTGGTGGCCCGCTGGGCCCGCAACCGGCGCATGTTCAACGCCTACGGCCCCACCGAGGCCACCGTCACCACCACCGTCAACGGCCCCCTGCCCCCCGAGCTCGGCGAGGTTCCCGGCATCGGCCGTGCCGTGCCCGGCGTCCGGGTCATGGTGCTCGACGACAGCCTGCGCCCCGTGCCCGAGGGCGGCGTCGGCGAACTGTGCATCGCCGGCGACGCACTGGCCCGCGGCTACGTCAACCGGGCCTCGCTCACCGCCGAGCGCTTCGTCGCCGACCCCAACGCCGACGACGGCACCCGGATGTACCGCACCGGCGACCGGGTACGCCGACTCGGCGGCGAGCGGTACGAGTTCGTCGGCCGCCACGACCACCAGGTGAAGATTCGCGGACTGCGCGTCGAACTCGGCGAGATCGAGGCTGCCCTCAGCGAGTACGAGGGCGTGCTCCAGTGCGTCGTCGTCGCCCAGGGCCCCGAACCGCGCCGCCTCGTCGCCCATGTCGTCCCCCGCCTGCCCGAGGCCGTCCCCTCCGCCACCGAACTGCGTGACCACCTCGCCGGGCGACTCCCAGCCCACATGGTGCCCACCGCCTTCGGCTTCCTGGACAGCCTCCCCCTCACCCCCAACGGCAAGGTCGACCGCACCGCCCTGCCCGCACCCAGCCGCATCGCCGAACCCGCACACACGCCGCCGCGCACCGAACTGGAGCGCCACCTCGCCGAGATCTGGACCGAGATCCTCGGCGTCGAGCGGATCGGCGCCGACGACGACTTCTTCGCCCGCGGCGGCGACTCCATCGCCGGCCTGCGGATGGCCTTCCAGGTGGAACGCCGCCTCGGCCACCGCCCCGCCCCCGCCGACCTGTTCGACCACTTCACCCTGGCCCGGTACGCCGCCCGCCTGGAGCACCTGGAACAGCGCCCCGCCCAGACCGCCGCCGAACCGATCCCCGCCCTGGAGCGCGGCCGGCCACTGGGACTCTCCCCGGCACAGCGCCGGCTCTGGTTCCTCGACCAGTACGAACCCGGCGGCTCCGCCTACAACTGCGCCACCGGACTGCACCTCACCGGCCACCTCGACCACCCCGCGCTGCAGCGCGCCCTGGCCGCCCTCGTCGCCCGCCACGAGCCGCTGCGCACCGCCTTCACCGACGTCGACGGCGCCCCCGCCCAGGTGATCGGCGAACCCGCCGCCCTGCCACTGCCGGTGGCCGAACCGGCCGGGCTCACCGGCCCCGCCCGGGACGCCGCCGTCCAGGAACTGCTGCGGGCCGAGGTGTCCGCCCCCTTCGACCTGCGCTCCGGACGCCCCCTGCGGGCACTGCTGGTGCGCACCGCACCCCAGGACCACCTGCTGGTCCTCACCGCGCACCACATCGTCGCCGACGCCTGGTCGATGGACGTCATCGCTCACGACCTCGGTCTGCTCTACCGTGCGGCACTGACCACCACCGACCCGGACACCACCGCCGAGACACTGATCCGCCAGGCCGGGCTCGCACCCCTCGCCCTCCAGCACGCCGACGTCGCCCACTGGCAGCAGAGCCAGGCGGACAACCCCCGCCTCGCCGGCCAACTCGCCTACTGGCAGCGGAAGCTCGACGGCGTCACCGCCCTGGAACTGCCCACCGACCGGCCCCGCCCGGCCCTGCGCAGCTCCGCCGGCGCCCGCCACCTGTTCACCCTCGTACCGAGCACTGTCGAACGCCTGACCGTCCTCGGCCGGGACCACGGCACCACCCTGTTCACCACCCTCGCCGCCGGCACCCAACTGCTGCTCTCCCGCTGGTCGGGCCGCCGCGACATCGCCATCGGCACCGTCGACGCCGGTCGCGACCGCTTCGAACTCGCCGAACTGGTCGGCTTCTTCGTCAACACCCTGGTGCTGCGCGCGGACGTCGACGAGACGCTCAGCTTCGCCGACTTCGTCGACCGCACCCGCACCGACGTCCTGGACGCACTGGCCAACGACGACGTGCCCTTCGACCGCGTCGTGGACGCCGTGGTCGTCGAACGCGACCCCAGCCGCCCCCCGCTCGTCCAGGCCATGCTGGTCCTGCAGAACGCCCCGGCCCGGCTGCCCGACCTGCCCGGGCTCACCGTCACCGAGACCGTCCTGCCCCGCGAAGCCGCCCTGTTCGACATCACCCTGGAGTTCTGGCAGAACCCCGACGGCGGCCTCACCGGCTCGCTGGAGTACAGCACCGACCTCTTTGACGAGCCCACCGCCGTACGCCTCGCCGACCAGCTCGGCGTGCTCCTCGCCGGCCTCGCCGCCCGCCCGCAGCACCCGATGGCCGAGGCGCCGCTGCTCACCGACGCCGAGACCGAGCGCCTCCTGCACACCTGGAATGACACCGCGCGCAGCGTCACCGAGGCCACCCTGCCCGACCTGTTCGCCGCCCAGGCGGCCCGCACCCCCCGGGCCGCCGCCGTGCGCGCCGAGGGCGTCCGCCTGGACTACGCCGCACTGGACGAGCGCACCAACCGGCTCGCCCACCACCTGATCGCCCTCGGCGTCGAGCCCGGCGACCGGGTCGGCATCCACCTGGAGCGCGGCACCGACCTGATCGTCGCCCTGCTCGCCGTGGTCAAGGCCGGCGCCGCGTACGTGCCGCTCGACCCGGCCTACCCGCTGGGCAGGCTCGATTTCATGGCCGAGGACGCCGGCCTCACGCTGCTGCTCACCGACCGGGACTCCGCCGCCCGCTGGACCCCGGAGGGACCGGCGGTGGTCCTGCTCGACCGCGACCGCGCGGCCGTCGACGCCCGCCCGACCGACCGCCCGCAGGTGACGATCACCCCGGGCAGTGCCGCGTACGTCGTCTACACCTCCGGTTCCACCGGCCGCCCCAAGGGCGTCGAGGCCACGCACCGCGGCGTCGAGCGGGTCGTCCGGGACAACGGCTACCTCGAACTCGGCGGCGAGGACGTGGTCGCGCAGCTGGCCTCGGTCTCCTTCGACGCGGCCACCTTCGAGATATGGGGCGCGCTGCTGAACGGTGCCACCCTGGCCATCCCCGCGCCCGGGGTGCTGGACACCCGCGAGCTGGGCGCCTTCGTGGCCGAGTACGGGGTGACGACGCTCTGGCTCACCGCCGGCCTGTTCCACGAGGTCGTCGACTCCGGCATCGAGGCGCTCGGCGGGGTGCGCCGGCTGCTCGCGGGCGGCGACGCGCTGTCGCCGCGGCACTGCCGGGCCGTGCTGGAGCGCTTCCCCTCGCTCACCCTGCTGAACGGCTACGGGCCCACCGAGACCACCACCTTCGCCGCGGTCTGCCGGATCACCCCGGCCCACCTCGACGGCGACACGGTGCCGGTCGGCCGGCCGATCGCCGACACCCGGGTGTATGTGCTGGACGGCTGGCTGCGGCCGGTGCCGCCGGGTGTGGTGGGTGAGTTGTACGTGGCCGGCGGCGGTGTCGCCCAGGGCTACGTGGGTCGGCCGGGGCTGACGGCGGAGCGGTTCGTCGCGGACCCGTTCGGTGTGGGCGGCCGGCTCTACCGCACGGGTGACGCGGT
>NZ_JBVIRY010000028.1:0-139417 GCF_055575795.1 Kitasatospora sp. NPDC034023 | reverse complement strand
TGGCCGCGCCGGATACCGCCTCCTACGCCAGCGCATCCTGCTCAGCTGACACACACTCAGAAACGATCACAGGCTACGAAAATCTTGTATGAGCCATCTTTCAGACACGCTCCGGGGGTGTGCCGAACCAGCAGGCGAGTGCTTCTCGCAGCGCGGGCGCGGTGGTGTCGGCGGGTTCGTCGACGGCCGCGGCCCAGGCGATGTGGGCGTCCGGGCGGATCAGGAGGATGCCGGCCGGTGGGTGATCGGTTTTGGCGGTGTGGATGTCGACGCGGTGCTGCCAGTCCCGGGCGGCCTCGCGAAGGTCCGGGCGGTCGGCGAGGTCGAGGAGGATGGGCCGTGCGGGGCGCATGAGTTCCGCGACGCTGGTGATGCCCTGGTCGGTGTGCAGGGTGAGATCGGGTGCGAAGGCGCCGGTCAAGGCATGGGGCTCGGAGTCCGGCACCGGATAGCGAATGTCATTGTGGGCGACAAGGGCTCCCATACGGCGCAACGCCGGCTCGTCGACGAGCAGTTCCTGGAAGACCTGCCGAAGCGCATCGTCGGCCGCGTCATGTCCGCGCCGCAGTGCCGCCTGGGCTCGGGTCTGCAACAGCGCGCGAGCGCTGGCGAATTGGCGTTCGTCGTGATAGGTGTCCAGCAGGCCGGTCGGCGCCCAGCCGCGGATGTCCGCGCCCAGCTTCCAGGCAAGATTGACCGTGTCGAGCATGCCGACATTGAGCGCGGTGCCGGTGGCGGGGAACAGGTGGGCCGCATCGCCGGCCAGCAGGATCCGTCCGTCACGGTACCGCTCGGCCTGCCGGTCCTTGAAGGTGAAGCGCGACAGCCGAACCGGTTTTCCCAAGGGGACGTCCCCGCCGAGTACCCGGCGAATGCTGTCGCCGAGCTCAGCCAGGGTCATCGGCTCGTCATCGTCGTATTCGGCGGACTCGTCCTCAGTGGTCATGAGGGACAGCACCCCGTCGGTGACCGCGAACGCGAACACGCCGCGGCCTGTTCGGGTGAAACCCGCATGGATCGTGCCCAGCCCGGGGACGTCGATGTCGCCGTTGTCGAGCACGGTCAGCGAATCGGGCACGGTGACCACGGCGAGCCGGTTGACCTCCGGGTACGTGGTGCCGGGGAACGGGATGCCGGCCAGGTCGCGGACTCGGCTGCGCGCGCCGTCGCAGCCCACCAGGTATCGGGCGGTCACCCGGCAGGGCCCATCCGGCCCGTGCACCTCCGCGGTCACGGTGGCATCGTCCTGGCCCACCCCGACCACCTCGTGCCCGCGGCGGATGTCGGCGCCGAGTTCGCGGGCGCGTTCGCCGAGGAGTCGCTCGATTTCTGTCTGTGAGATCGGCAGCGCCCGCATCGGAGGATCTGCAAGCTGTGTGAGGTCCAGATGCAGGCTGCCGAACGGGAATCGGGGAGCGATGTTGGGGTCACTGCTGGCTGCTTCGAACCGGTCCAGAATGCCTCGGTACCGCAGCAGGTCCAGGATCCGCCCGCCGATACCGCTGGCCTTCGGTGTGTCTCGGGGCTGCTGATGCCGCTCCAGCACCAGGGGCCGCACCCCGGCCAGCCGCAGTTCACCGGCCAGCATCAGGCCGGCCGGCCCTGCGCCCACGATGATCACGTCGGCGTCCGTCACCGGACGCTCCCCGCGCGACCTTTCGCCGCGCTCCAACTCGTCCCGGTCATCGACAACAATACGCACTTCGTTTCTCCCATTTCCGCAGGTTCTGGCCTCAGCTGGGGATCTTGCGACACGACCCGGGTCGTGCCGCAAGTCCCGGCGCGCTGCGCCCGTGTGGCGCTCCGAGCGCGCCCGCGCCCGGCCTCCACAAGCGGCGCCCGCCCGGATCACTCAGCTGCTGACGCGCGTGTAGGTGAGGAACATCGCGCCGCTCTTGAGAGCGGTGTGGTCTGCGAGTGTCCAAGTGCGCGGGTCGAAGGCTGCCTTGCGGGAGAACAGCGGGAGCCCGCCGCCGATGGTCAGCGGGCCGATCTTGAGGATCAGCGTGTCGATCTCGGCGTACAGGGAGCCCGCGAGCTCGGCGCCGCCGACTAGCCAGATGTCCTTGCCGTCCTGCTGCTTGAGCTCGCGCACGGTTGCCACCGGGTCGTCGGCGACCAGTTCGACGGCCGGGTCCGGGCTCTCGGTCAGGGTCCGGGAGAACACCAGGTGACGCAGGTGGGGGTAGGCGTCGGTGATGCCGGCCGCGAGACCGATCTCGTAGCTGCGCCGCCCCTCGAGCACAGTGTCGAAGTGTGTGCCCTCCGCCGTGACGGACAGTGCCTGCCGGGCCTGGACGGGCAGCGTCTCCGGGTACTCGGCCACGAGGTGCTGGATGTAGTCCTCCGTTATGGGCCAGAAGCCGTTCGGACCGGTGGGGTCACCACCGTCCGGGCCCGCGATGAAGCCATCGAGCGTGGTGGCGATGTAATAGGTCAGCTTGCGCATGGACTGTCGATTCTGTGAGGAGGATGAGGTTGCGGGTCAGGCTGCGGGCACGTCGAGCTGGAATTCGTGTGTGCGCCGGTAGGAGCGGAAGCCCAGTGCGTGGTTGACCGCCAGCATGTGGACGTTGTCGTCGGCGTTGTCCGTCTCGATCTCGGCTACGCCCGGGTGCTCGGCGCGCAGCCTGCGCACCATGGCGGCTTTGACCCACAGCCCGAGGCCGTGCCCGCGGTGCGCGGGCACGACCGCCGTGTCGTACTGCTGGGCCCGCGGCGGCGCGCCGTGGGGCAGGAGGATCTCGGTGTAGCCGGCCATGGCGCCGTCGTCGTGGACGGCGGCGATGGTCAGCAGTGTGTCTCCGCGGTCGGCGACCACCGTGGCCATGGCGCGGACGCGGTCGGCGTCCCACGCCACGGTGCCGTAGTCCAGGTCTCCGAGGGGCATGTCGTTCATCGCGTTCTTGGCCGTGGCGAAGGCATCGGCGAGGCCGTCGGGAACCGTTCCGGTCCATCCGGTCAGTCGGTAGCCGGGGTGCTCGGCATCGGCGGTCTGGAGCAGGTCGGCCCGGCCCATCTCGTCGAGGCGCAGCGTGAGGTGATTCAACGTCAGTGCGCGGCGGAAGCCCCACCGTTCGCTGAAGGCTTCGCCCGGACTGTCGGCCGCGGCTGTGGCGATCAGGCTGCGCCGGTTCTCGGTGCGGCAGGCTGCCACGGCAGCCGACAGCAGGCGGGAGCCGGTTCCCAGGCGGCGGTGTGCGGGGTCGACGTGGAGTTCCAGTTCGGCCAGGTGATGCTGGCCCGGGGAGGTGAACACCCGCAGGCCGGCGACTGCGACCGGGACGCCGTCCGCCCCGGTGGCCAGCCAGGCCAACCGGTGGCTGTCCAGAGCGGGCTGGGTGAGCTGGGCGTGGATCTGCCCGGGGGCGGGCGGCGGTACTCCGGGCAGGTCGTGGGCCGTCGAGGCCGCGACGACCTGATGCCACGCGGCGGCCTCGGCGACCGAAGCGCGCTGGAGTGGATTGACTTGCACTGATGTGGGCAAAGTGATGGCTTTCGTGGTCGGGTCGGTCGTAATTCGCGATGGCGTGAGGGCGTGCTCTCGTCGGTCGAGGCACTGCAGCGGAGCGGGCTTGGAGGGGGCTGGGGCAACCCGGTTCAGGCGATCCAGCTCTGACCGTGCCATCGCGTTCGCGTTCTTTCAGTCGGTGTGGCGCACGAGCGGCCAGTCGATGTCGACACGGGCAGCCGTGGCGAGGTAGTTGGTGAACACGTTGAGAGCGACATGTGCGATGACCTCGACGATCTGCCCGTCGGACAGGCCGGCGCACCGGGCCGCGGCCAGCTATTCGTCGGCAACGGTTCCGCGGTCACGGACCATCACGGCGGCCAGATCCAAGACAGCGGCGGCCGCCTCGGCGCGCGTGTGGCATCGGCCGCACTCAGCCCGGCCAACTTGGTCCCGCGGAACGCATGCACGGACAGGCAGTAGTCGGACCCGTTCTCCTGCGCCACCAGATCGGTGTCGCCGTCAACGGCTGTTCGCGGATACCTCTTTCGAGGTGGTTACCGCACCTGGATCGGTGGAACGTTTCGGCGCCGCGGAGCCTTCCGCGGGCTTGGACCTCGCCAGCCACAGGCCGGTGAACACGGCGGTGGCCAAAGTGACGGTGCCGGCAGCGAGGAAGGCGCTGTCGAGGCCGGCCTCGAAGGAGGCGCCGCCGGATTGCCGGGTGCGGACGATGGCTCCGAGTACCGCCACGCCCAGCACCGCGCCGATCTGCCGGGTGGTGCTGCTGATGCCTGATGCGAGGCCGCCTTCCTGCGGGCTGACTGCTTGGATGGCGGCGCCTGTCAGTGGGGACATGGTCAGGGCGAAGCCGATGCCGGCGAGTCCCAGTCGCCACCACACGTTCGCGTAGCCGGTGTCGGCGTGCACCTTACCGAGCGCCAGCAGTCCCAGGCCGGCCAGGGCCAGGCCGGTGGTAACCACGATTCGGAAGCCGTGCCGGGCGGCGAGTCGGCCCGCGTACGGGCTGACGATCACCATGGCGAGGGATACCGGCAGGGTCTGCAGGCCGGCGCGCAGGATTGAGCTGCCCTGGACGTATACGAAGAACTGGGAGAAGAAGAACGACGAGCCCATGAGTGCGAACCCGACCACGATCATGGCGGTGTTGGACACGGTGAACAGGCGCTGCCGGAACAGCCGCAGCGGCAGCATCGGTGCGGAGCGACGGGCTTCGACGGCGACGAAGGCGGTGAGGAGGATCGCCGCGGCGGCGAAGCTGCCCAGGATGACCGGTGAGGTCCAGCCGCGGGCACCACCCTCGATCAGCCCATAGGTCAGTATCCCCACCGCCAGAACGGACAGCACCGTGCCCGGGATGTCGATCGCGGGGGCGCTCGGGTTGCGGGACTCGCCGAGGTGGCGCAGGCCGACCAGCAGCAGGACCACGCCGATGGGCAGATTGACCAGGAAGATGGCGGGCCAGCCGAAGGCTTGTGTCAGCACGCCGCCGGCCGCGGGGCCTGCGGCCAGACCGATTCCGCTGAGTCCGGCCCACAGCCCGATCGCCTTCATTCGTTCTTGCGGTACCGGATAGGCGGCGGCGAGAAGGGCGAGCGAGGCAGGGCTCAGCGCCGCGGCCCCGATGCCCTGCAGCACCCGGCCGGCGACCAGCCAGCCGAGCGAGGGCGCGAGGCTGCACAGCAGCGACGCGGCGGTGAACACCGCCACGCCGGTCAGGTACACCCGCTTGCGGCCGAACCGGTCGGCGAAGACACCGCCGGACAGCAGCAGCATGGCGACCAGCAGTACGTACGCGTCGACGATCCATTGCAGACCGGTCAGCTGAGTGTGCAGCCGGTGCTGCATATCGGGCAGTGCCGCTCCAACGATCGTGTTGTCGAGCAGGACCATGAATTGGCCTAGGCAGGTCACCGTGAGCAGCACGGCCCGGTTTGATCGACTGCCTACGGTCGCATGCGATGCAGCCATGGGATCCCCCTCAATCGTTAGTTGCCCCCGGTCGCGGTCGACGCGGGGTGGCGATACACCCGAGCGCCCTAAAGCAGTCAGCGACTGCGTTAGGTGACTATAGGGAGGATCGCCTCGCAAACGCAAGTTTTGACTGCGTTAGGGTGGGGGCATGAACGAGCGACAGCGAGCCCGGCGGCCCGGCGGGCGCAGCGCCCGCGTCGGCGCGCAGGTGCACCAGGCCGTCACCGACCTGATCAGTGAGCGCGGCTACGGCAACTTCACCGTCGGCGAGGTCGCAGCCCGCGCAGGCGTAGCCGACAGCAGCATCTACCGCCGGTGGGGCAGCCTGGAAACCCTGCTCACCGACGTGGCGCTCACCCGCCTCAATGCGCAGTCGCCGATGCCCGACACCGGGAGCCTCGCCGACGACCTGCGCACTTACGCGGCCCAAGTGGCCCGCGAGATCACCGGACCCGACGGTCTGGCGGTGCTGCACCTGGCCGTCGCCCTGTCGAGCAGCGGTCAGCAGGGCCTGCAGGCTGGTGCCGACCTCCGCGCCGAACGCACCCGGCAACTGCAGTCCATGCTCGATCGCGCCCGCGACCGTGGCGAACACGCACCCGACGCGTTCGACGTGCTGGACCACATCCTGGCCCCGATGTATATCCGCGTCCTCTTCGGCATGGAGCTCACCCCGGACTACGTCGACGGGCTGGTCGACCGAATGCTGTGACCTCACGCCGTTCCCCGGGATCAGCCCTCGGACGCGGTGCCAAGGCTCCGTGCTCGCCGACACCCGCACGGCCAGCTCAGGCATCCGGCCCTTGGCTGGCTCACACGGCCTGGCTGAATCCGTCGGTCGGCGGGCCGTCTCCGCGGATCGGGGTGAAGTCGACGTCCAGGTGCGGGGCGTAGGCGTCGGGTTCGTCGGCGAGCTCGTGGGTGGAGTCCAGGTCCTCCGGGTCGACCTTCTCTCCTTCGTCCTGCAACTGGCGGATGACCTCGGCGATGTCGGGTGTGCCGGTAAGAACGCTGTCACCAGCCGCAAACGACGAGTGTCACGTGCGGCGACGCGCGGCGGGGTCGCGTTCGGCGACGTGCCGGGCGACCGAGTCGACGCCGGGGCGGGCGTACCGCTCCAGGCAGCGGACGGAGGCGTGGCGGGAGCGGGCCAGCAGCATCGGGGTGGAGGTGCCGTCCTCCGCGTCGTGCGTCAGGGCACTGTGCCGTAGCCGGTGAAGCGTCCAGCCGTCCAGGTCCTCGATGTCCTCGGGTGAGGCGAGGGGGTTGGCCAGCAGCCGGGTGTTCTCCTCGAAGATCTCCTCGGCGCGGCGGTAGGAGAGCCGGGCCCGGCCGGTCTCCGGGCACACGTCGAGCGTCGGGGTTCCGGCCGGGGCCTTGCGGTCGGTGAGGAACAGCGGGCCGCGGGTACGGCGGGCGATGAGGCGGGGCAGGAGCTGGGCGGTGCCGGACTGCCAGTGAATCCACTCGGTCGCCCCGCCCTTGGCGGTGATCCTGCCCCGCTTGTCCTGCGGGTAGAGGTCTTCCACGTTGAGGCACAGCACCTCGTCGGCCCGTGCGGCGGACTCGTAGAGCATCTTCCACTGGGTCTTCTCCCGCAGGGCGACGTCCAGGCGCCACAAGGCGGTGATCTGGTTCTCGGCGAGGGCCTTGGTGCGGTCGGGCGGCGCTGGCCGCCGTTCGATGCCGATCGTCGGGTCGCCGTCGATCCAGCCCAGGCGCTGCCACCAGCCGATCGTCTTGCGGGCGATGGGCAGTTCGCGGTTGACGGTGTCGGCGTCCATCTCGTCCGCCCGCGCTGCCGCCAGTTCGGCCAGGGTCTCCGGCAGTGCCGGGTCGTCGATCGCGGTGACGGGGAAGACGGGCGGCTTTGCGCCCCGGCGGGCGGGTCCGGTCGGCGCGGGTTCGCCGGCGAGCATCCATCCCCATGTCGTCAGCGAGATTCGGTAGATCCGCGCGGAGGACTTCGCGATGCCCGCGCCGGTGAGGTAGCGCTCGACCGCCGCGGTGTACGACGCCGGCGGGGCGGACAGCGGCATCACTCGGGCGCGCGGCAACCGAAGCGCGCCCCCGGCCCCGAGTTTGGTCACTGGTTCGATCGTCACACCCGCCCCGCCCCACTCAGCGCTGCCGCAGTAAATGCGTACACCTCACCCCGGTGGCCGGAACACCCCGCCGCAGGTCGTGGTGATCACGGTAGAGGCCTTGCCGCAGTAAATCCGGTGTTTACTGCGGCACCACCCTGACGAGCCAACAGGTGCGGGAGGTCCGGTAAGCAGAACCGCCGCTCATGCGTTCCCTGCACGGTGTCATACCGTCACGACGCCCTGTGTGCTCCCATGAATGGTTGGCGTGGCGTTGGCGACACGGGATTCATCCTGGAACGCTCGCCGCCTTCGAAGCGCCACCGGCCCGCTGTGTCGTCAACGTTCACCACGCTCAGCTGACCCACTGTCGGATTCGATGAGATGCGGCATCCCCGATATCAGTTCCGTCCGCGCCTCCGCCTATTCCAACAGGTTCGCCTTTCTCATCTTGTCAAGAAGTGCGTTGAAATCATTCTTCAGCTGGTCAATGCTAGTCGCATTCGACTTCGTCTGTTTTTCCGCGCGCTGTGGAAGCGGCACAATGCACCATTTGTTTTCATCCAAGTCATAGAGTGTCATCCACTCTAGGTGATTGTCGTCAGTCAACGCTTCAACATGCTGGGGCACGTCCTGGTTCCAGGACAGCGGCTGACTTGGACCGGAGACCTTGTTGTGCGGGTCCAACGGGTCACCGGGTTTGTACGCGTGCAGCAGATACACGAAGCCATTGACGGGCGTCGGCTTGACGATATCTCCAATCTGATAGTGCTTCCCGCTAGCCCAGGAAGAAGCCGCTGCCCCCCTTCCACACGCAGCCTTTACCGTCCACCCAATCTCGTCTGGGTCCGTTTGACCTCTGACGGCGTTGACAAGCAGATCACCCGGACGGTAGAAGTTGCAGCTACCCACACGGGTATTGTAGGGATTTCCGCCAGTCACAACACAGATTCGCCGCTCGCCGTAGTTGTAGTTTCCAATCCAGGCTTCCGGAAGCATCAGCGCGCCGGGAAACGGACCGTTTTCGTACGCGGTTTGATAGTACGTCGGAGGGAAAGACACCCCCCCACTAATAAGGGACACTGCAACCCTGCCCTTGATAGCCAGGGGCGCTTTCTGGACTTGGGTGCGGAAGAGGGAGTCCCCCGCGAGTTGCAACTTGCCGTCCACCGTCACGATCTGAAAATCATGAATGATCGTGGGATCCTCACCATAGCTGCCGAGGGTGTTGGACGTTGTGACCTGAGGATCATTTTTTCTCACACATTTCCACACCAAACCATCGAGCTCTTCCAGCTCTGCATCGACCACCGGCGGGAAGTCAGGCATGCCCTTCTTTTCGGGAGGTAGGCCGTTCACTCCACGAGTATGCCCGGCGCGAATTGCTCGATATACGTATCCGTTCCCGGGTCCCTTCTGGGGCGTCTGCTCCTCGCCTTCCTCGATATCGACCCCCGCATCGGCGATCCAATACCTGTGCACTTTGGAATAGTCATTTACCACGCGGAGTGCAGAAGGTCCCTTGCCGAGAGAGTTGAAGCCCCAAAACACTGAGTCGGAGGTAGTGTCTATATCGCCTCCAATGACAGCGGTATTCCTACTCTTGAATACCGATGGTGCATCGGCTTCGGCGTAGCAGCCGACGTACACGGAGGGCCTCGATTTGCCGTCACAGCTATAGTTTCGGCGTCGGTTTGCTGCAGTGTGACACGAAACGAAGGTGGAGCCAAATCGTGAATTGTCGCAAATTCCATCACGCCCATTTGATGTGGCATCGACGTTCATAACTAGTATGGTACTGGCGTTGTCGTTGCCCAGGCTGCCGATGTCGAGCCCATTTTGGCCATTGCTGGTAAGGCGGCAATCACGTATCTGCACGCCGCTGGCGTTAACCACCGGTGCGACCTCGCTTGAGGATATCTCTATCCCGTTACGCCTGAAACTGACAACGCTCATTCTCTCAATGCATGCGCCGGTCGCCATAACCCGTATGCCATCCATCTGCGGAGCCTGGAAGGTGGCGGCAGGCGTCCCTTGAGCGGGGATCGAATGGAGGGCGAGCTGACGAAGCACAGCATAGTCCGCACGGCCGCGAGGGGGCGTCATGGCCAATCCGGTTGCATAGCCCACCAGGGCAATTGCGCAATAAACGGTCTCCCCGCCGACTGCGCCTATTTTGAGCTTGAAATTTCCGGTGACATCTGCGAGTATGCGACTGGTTTCGTCATGATAGGCAAGGCCGGCCCCCTCCAGAATGCAACCGTTTGAGATAACGAGAGGCTTCTTAATGCGGTATTCTCCCGGCGGGAGGTAGACGACACTGCCGTCAGTAGTGCCGAGTCGCATCGCGCAGTCCAGGGCGCTTTGGATCGCGTCCGCGTCGTCGGCGTTTTCGTCGGTTTTGCCGTTTCCCACTGCTCCGAAGTCGAGCACGCTCAGGCGCGTGTCGCGGCGGGGGCGGATTGTCACCGTGCCTGAAGCATCGCAGTCGCCGATCCAGTTCGGAGCGCTCACGCATTCCTCACTTGTAGCGCGGACGAGCTGTCCCGAACTGTCGACGCCAACCGCGCCGGACTTACCACCGTCGGAGCCCAGGCTGCGAAGGGTGAAAACACCACTTATTTGAACTTTGACTTTGACGTTGTGTGGGGGATCCACCGTTTCCAGAGCAACCCCGAAGAACGGACTGGTATGCAACTTCTCCGTCTCGATAGCAGGGGTGACGGTGCCTGATCCTGTGGTGCGGACCGCCTGGCCGGCATTGATGCGCTGTGCGGCTTTCATGTTTTCGATGTCCATCGGAACGTCCCTGCCGTCGAGGCTTCGTCGGTCGGACGGGTCGGCGTGAGCGCGGCCGAAGCGCGCGAGCACCCGACCTCGGGGGCGAAGGTCGGTACCTTCGGCAGTGCACGCAACATAACGCCGTTTGGTGGCCTCTTGCACTATTCCCCTTTCCACGCTAGGCGTGACCACCAGTCTGCGCACTTCGCCAAGGCCCGATGGCCGTCCCGACCGCGATCATGCTGATCAAGACCGAGTGCATCCACGGCCGGGAGTTCGCCACCAGAGCCGGCTCCAACTCCCTGGCCAGCACCACACCGAAGCAGGTGGGAGCACGATGTCGACATCGGCGGCGTGAGCGTCTTCCTCGGGATGGACGTCAGCAAGACCGCTCACCATGGCCACGGACTCACCCCGGCCGGCAATAAGGTCTTCGACAAGCAGCTGCCCAACAGTGAGCCGAAGCTGCGGGCCGTCTTCGACAAGGTGGTTGCAGAGCGCGCCATTGGAGCTCGGGTGCCCTTTCGGCAGTACTGGCGCAGTTCATGGCACGGACCACACCGTCACGCGGCCATCCGCAGCCGCCCTACCGCTTCGTTCTCGGGCGGCTCCATGTCCAGGTGCCAGGTACCGAAGCGGCGGGTCTTGCTGGTGATGTACGGGGTGACGGTGGCCAGGTCCACCGGGTCCACCTCCCACCCCTCGTCGATGAGGTCATTGGCCACCTTCGTAATGTCCACCGCGGTATGAAAAATGAGGCAGTTCGCCAGCAGCTCGTTGAACTTGATGGTCTTCTCCTGGTGGTCCGGGTCGTTGCTCTCCTGCGGGGCACTGCCTGTCAACCGGCGCTCGCTGTTCGGCGGCTACTTCGGCGCGGGGCTGGCCGTCGTCAACGCACTGTCGGACCGTCTCACGGCCGAAGTGCGACGCGACGGCGCCCGCTGGGTACTGGAGTACGAGCGGGGCGTGGCCGTCGCGCCGCCCGCCCGCACCGGACCGGCCGACGGCAGCGGAACCGCGATCACCTTCCGGCCCGATTCCGAGATCTTCGAGACGCTGGAGTTCTCCTTCGACACGCTGGCCGCACGCTTCAGGGAACTTGCCGTCCTGAACCGGGAGTTGGACATCACCCTGACCGATGACCGCGACCCCGCGGCGCCCCGGACCGTCCGCCTGCGCTTCCCGGGCGGCCTGCGGGACCACATCGCGGAGCAGGGCACCCCCCTCCACCCGGACGTGATCGGCTTCGAACGCGAGTACTCCGAGATGGGGGGAACCGTCGAGGTGGCCCTGCGCTGGTGCGACTCCCGCGAGGAGCGGGTCGCGAGCTACGCCAGCAGCCTGCCGACCACCGCCGGCGGCACGCACGAGCTCGGCTTTCGCGACGGCCTGGCGGCCGCGGTCAACGCCTACGCCCGGGAGCAACGGCTGCTCACCCCGTCCGACCCCGACTTCACCCCCACCCAGCTCGGCGCCGGCCTGACGGCGGTCGTGTCGGTGAAGCTCGACCGCCCCGAGTTCGAGGGGGCCACCCGCGACCGACTGGGCAACAAGCCCGTCCGCGCCTGTGTCGCCGAGGCCGTCCGCGAACACCTCACCGCCTGGCTCCACGCCGACCCGGCGCAGGCGACGGCCGTCCTCGCCCGGATCTCGATGCCCACCCGCCCCTGACAGCGCCACTCGGGGGCGGACCGCGCCGGCCTCAGCTCGTCGCCTCGGCACCGGTGGGGACGTCGTTCATACGCTCGTCGTAGCCGGTGGTGGGGTTGACGACGCGGCCGGCGGCCCACCAGTTCTCCCTGGCTGTTTCGACGATCGTCATCAGGATGTCCTCCTCGGGGACGTCGGCGAACAGCCGGAGGTTGTTGACGACCGCCTGGAACAGCTCGGCCTTCTGCTCGGCGGTGCGCTGGTTCAAGGACATCTGGATGAACATGGCGCGCTCACTGCGGCGCAGGCCGAACACGACCGGCTGCATCTGGAAGTTGTCGGGCAGGACCTCGTGGAAGACGTGGAACTGGTCGTCCTGGGGGACCTTCAGCACGTCGACCATGGCCTTGTGGAGGCCCAGGGAGACGTTCCGGCGGTACTCGGAGGGGGTCCCCTGGCGCAGGTAGATGTTGATCAGAGGCATGAACTGTCGCCTTCCTTGTCTTTCCCGGGCGTTGAACGGGCCGATGAACCGTCCACCGGACAGGGCGGCCGGGTAGCCGGCCTCCTGTTCATGCCCTCCACGCTAGGAACGCGGAGGGGCATTCCGCCAACGAATGTTCGGCATGGTGGATATGCTGATCGCTCATGGAGACCCCATGGAGATGACGCTGCTCGGGCTGCGGATCCTGCGCGAGGTAGCGGAGCGGGGTACCTTCACGGCCGCGGCAGACGCGCTCGGGTACACGCAGTCGGCCGTCTCCCGGCAGATGGCCGCGCTGGAACAGGCGACCGGAGCCCGGCTCTTCGACCGCCACCCCGGCGGTGTCCGGCTGACCGGCTCAGGCCGTGCCCTGCTGCGCAACGCCGTCGTCGCCCTGGCCGCCCTTGAGGCTGCCGAACGGGAGTTGCGCGGAGCGGAGAAGGTCGAGGGGGGCCGCGTCCGGCTCGGCTTCTTCCCCACCGCCGGAGCGGTGGTCGTGCCCCGAGCCCTCGCGATGCTGCGCCAGGAGCACCCGCACCTCCAGGTGACGACGCGTGAGGGGACCACTCCCTCGCTGGTGCGCGCGCTGCGCGCCGGCACCCTGGACCTCGCCCTCCTCTCCTCCCGGCCACCGCATCGCTCGCCCGACACGGACGATCCGCCCCTGAGCGTCGAGCCACTGCTGGAAGTGCACCTGGCCGTGGCGGTGCCGGCAGGCGGCCCGTTCGCCGAACGGGGCAGCGTCAGCGTCGAGGAGATCGCGGGCGCACCGTGGATCGCCAGTCCCGGCACCGCGGACGAGCCACTGCTCGGCATCTGGCCTGGTCTGCCCGGGCGGCCCACGGTCCGCCACACCGCCCGCGACTGGCTGACCAAGCTCCACCTGGTCGCGGCCGGCGCCGGCATCACCACGGCCACGCCGACGCTGCTGCCCGTCGTCCCGCCCGGCGTACGCTTCGTGCCCGTCGAAGGCGTCGCGGAGGAGGTACGACGCGTCAGCCTGGTGCGCATGCCGGGTCCCCTCAAGGCACCCGCGCAGGCGCTGGCACGCGCCCTGCGCCGGCAAGCCGCCGACCTAGCGGACGTCGCCGACCTCGCGGACTGACCGTCCCGGACCGCTCGAGGATGGGGGCGGTGTCCGGGACGTGGCCGGCACCTGGTCGCGTTACGTGGCCGGCACCTGGTCGCGTTGACGTCGCGGCTACGCGGGCTCCGTGCGCAGCAGCGCGTCGGCCAGCTCCCGGGGGCGGCTGAGGGCGGCCAGGTGGCCGCCGGGGATCTCCTCGATCTCCAGGCCCAGCCGTTCGCGGGCGATCCTGCGCTGGAACTCCAGGGGTAGGAAGCGGTCGTCCCGTCCCTGGAGGAACCGGGTCGGCACCTGCGGCCAGTGCGTCAGTGGCCAGGGCTGTGCGAACAGCGCGGAGGGCGGCGGCGAGCCGCCGATGGAGAGCGCCTCCTCGGTCACCTCGGCCGGGACGTCGTGGAAGAAGTCGGCCCGCAGGTCGAACTCGGGATCGGCGCCGCGCCCGGTGGCGGCCGCGTAGTCGGACCGGGCCTTGGCCTGGCCGGTGTTCTCCCACCACTGCCCGGCAGTCTCGCCGGGCGCCGGGACCATGGCGTTGAGCAGCACCAGCTCGGCGACGGGCACAGGCAGCCGCCCGCACACCAGCGGGGCCGAGAAACCCGCGAGCGACTGCGCCACCAGCACCAGCGGCCCGGTGAGGTCGGTGCGCTGTTCCACCGCTGCAACGACGGCCTGCGCGAACTCCTCCAGACCCGCGTGATCGTCGCTCGGCAGGTCCATCGTGACCACGTCGTGCCCCCGGGCCCGTAGCTCGGGCACCAGCCGGTGCCAGAACCAGGCCCGACCGTCGGCACCGGGAACGAGCGTGAAGGTCGCCATCCTCGTCCTCCCTCTACGGACTGCCGCCCACGTGGCACGTGGCTTTCTTGCCTCTCCGAAGCTACCGGGTGGCACTGACATTGATGCTGATACTCAGCTGCCGGAAGTCACGGCGCGGCGCCGGGGAAGACCGATTCCCCACGCCCGCGACCCGCGCGGCCTGGTCACGTGGACTACGCGACGCCGAGGAGCGGCTCGCCTCCCTCACCCGGCTGCGCCACCCCGACGCGACCGAGCGGATTCACGCCCTGCCGGCCTGGGCCGGGGTCCCCGCCCGGGAGACCACCGGCGGCCTGAAGAGGCGGTAGGGGTGTTGGGCATACCCGCGCCTCGCGCTCCTGCCGCGGTCCGCCGGCTCAGTAGTGCTGCAGCCGGGCGGCCGTCTCCGCCATGATCCCGGCTGCCTGCGCGCCGGCCGTCTGCGGCCCGGCGGCGGCCTGCGGGCTTGCGATCGTGGCGCCGGTCTGTGGGTCGACGGCGGTGAGACCGGTCTCCTCCGTGACGAGGGCGGCCAGCCGGTAGGCGAGGGCCATGAACGTGTCGGCCTGCTCGCCCTCGTGCCAGTACGGAATCTGCATCGACACGTCCCCGCCGTACACCGACAGCTGGAGGCCGGACCCGTCGTGCCGGATCTCGCGCCACCGCTCGGCCTCCTCGGCCTGCGCCTCCCCGAGTATCTCCAGGGCCCGGGGCACGATGCGCCGCCATGCCCGGGCCAACTCGTCCGGCACTCCCGGATCCTGCACGCCCTCCTGGGCGGTCATCGCCGCCATCCAGTCCGAGTGGTGGCGCAGGTCGACGAAGAAGATGTCATAGCTCATGCGGGCCACCGTAGGGCCGACCCCTGACACCGCCATCAGGGTGTGCCGGGCCCGGGGCCCTGCCGGCCGCGAACTGCTGACCGGTGTCGTCCTGGCTCGCAAGGGGCCGTGAACGCGGACGAGGTCCGGTACCCGTGTGGGTACCGGACCTCGTCCGACAGTGGAGCGCCAGGCCCGGGTTGCACGGACTCTCCCTACTGAAAGTAGGGCGTGCTCTGGTAGCACCGCTGACGCCTGACGAGGAATCGTCTCCCTCGCGACGAGAAGAATACTAGCAGGTCAGCGGCCCCGGCACCGAAGTCGATCACGACGGCCTCGGGTGCACCGGCCGCCCTGATCGACTTCGGTGCCTCCACCGGTTGTCGGGTGGCGCCGACGCGCAGTGCCTGGGATTGCGGGACGCGGACGCTGACCGGCTGTCAGGTCCGGGCGGTGTGTTCCTGGTCGATCAGCCGCTTCTTCCAGCCCTTGGGGGGAGGCCAGGGCACGCCCCATGCCGCGAGCTGGTCGCGTCGCCATCCGCCGGCCGGGGTGCGGGCCGCCTCGATGTCCTCGGCGGTGGGGCGCACCGGCGCTGCCGGGGGTGGCGTTGGGTCGGCTTGCGGCAGCATGTCCTGGCCGGCTTCCACAGCGGCTGTCGCGTCGGGCCCGGGCACGGCCGTGCCGGCGCTCAGCCGGAACGGCCGGGTGCGCCAGTCCCATCCGCGGCTGAGGACCAGGGCCGTGAAGTCCATCCAGTCGGGGCGTTGGCCGCCAGCGGCGGACACGACCTGCGGCCACCCCAGGACCGTCCCGTCGTCCAGCAACGGCTCGATGAGGTCGGCGAGTCGGGGGTCGGGCCGGTGTTCCTCCAGCAGGGCGCGGGTGCGGTGCCCGTCGGTGATCAGCAGGCCCCAGCCGCGTTCGCGGCACAGCTGTTCCAGGGCGCGGCACTTGGCGAGGTTGACGGCGGTGGCCATCTCGAAGAGTGCCTTGACCTCGACCAGGACGCAGCGCCCGTCGGTGGTGGCGACGAGCAGGTCGGGGAAGTAGGTGCGGGTGTGCCCGTCGAACTCGTAGCCGATGGCCAGTGGCTGTTCCTGGTAGTACGCGATCTGCGGGGCGAACGACAGGAGCTGGATCAGGTGGCGCTCGGTCTCCGACTCGTACGCCACCGGGCGGCCGAGTTTGGGGCAGTGCCACGATCCGGAGCGGGGGTCGTCGTCCTCGGCCTCGCGCAGCGCGGTCAGTTCGCCGCGCGGCGGAGCGTTCTCGGGTGTGCCGAACCAGGTGATCCGGTCCGCCAGGCGCTGCCACCTGGCGGTGGCCCGCTCGACGCGGCCCTGCCGGGAGGCCTCGCGGCGCTCCGCGTCCTGGCGCAGCGTACGGATCGTCATGGCCTGCGCGGCGAGGTTGTCGGCGGGCACCTTGCCCACCCCGGCGAGGGCGGCGAGCAGGGTGACCGCCTGGCGTGGTGCCACGGCCGGCAGCAGGACCTGGGCCAGGTCGAGCAGCCGCTCGGCGCTGGACGGTCCTTCGTCGCCCGACGGGGAGCCGTCGAGTCGCCCGAGTTCGGACACGAGCGCGCGGAGCCTGCCGGTGGCGGGCGAACCGGCGCGGGCCATCGCGCGCACGGCCCTGTTCTGCAGCTGGCGGATGCGTTCGCGGGAGAGCCCGAAGGCGTCGGCGATCTTCTCCTGGGTCTGTGCGTCATGGTCGCCCACGCCGAACCGGAGGCTCACGATCCGGCGGTCGCGCTCACCGGGTATCTCGTCGACGGCCGCGGCCAGGAGCTCGCGCAGGACCATCGCGGTGTCGTCGTCGCGCTCGGCGATGGCGTTCCACGACGGGGCGAGCGTGCGGGCGCCCGGGCAGCGGCATTCCAGCGCCCAGTCGTCCAGGAGCAGTTGCCGGGTCTCCTGCCACAGGCGCCGTCCCGTGTCCCGGCGTACCGCGCAGTCCACGGCGGCGAGCGCGCCGACCGCGGGGCGGGCGAGGAAGACCGGCTGCCGCTCGGCGCCGAGGGTGTGCCCGGTCAGCTGCTGCCAGTCGGCGAGGACACCGGCCGCGCCGGGAGCGGGCGTGGCCGGGGCCGGGGCCGTGGGGGTGTTGCCGGGGTCCGGATCGGGAGTGTCAGCGCCGCCGCCGGGCGGGAGGCAGGACCTCACCCACCGCAGCAGGTCCTCGTCGGTGGCATCGGTGGGGTTGGTGGCGCCGGTGGCGTCGGTGAGCGGAACGTGCCGGGCCAGGCGCACACGGATCGCGCCGACGGAACGGCCGTGCCGGACGGCGAGTTCGTCGAGGCCCAGGTTCTGTCGTACGCCCTCCAGCAGCCGCACGTCCTCGGCGTCGGCCCAAGCCAGACCTGACCTCGGAGCGGACGAATGACCCTGCACAATTCCCCCCACGGTTCGTGACAACAGGGTGGAGTATGCCCGCACCGCGTCACGCGAAGCGGCAGGTCCGTACCGACCGCACCTGCGGCGGCACCGCCGGCACCCGGAACGGCGCCGTCACCGGCGCGACGATCCACCGCCAGGCGGTCACGCCCCACCTCAGCGGAGCCATTCCCCCACCCCCCATGTCACGGACGCTGACCGGCGGCCCGGTCGGGCCGCTGCCCGGGGTCGTCCGCCGCGCTCCGGTCCGCAGAACGACTCTGGCCGGAGTCCGTGCGAGGTCAGGTCTTCAGCCTGCCGGGCGGGTCGCTTCGGCTACAGCCGGTACCAGTCGTCTCCGCCGACGCGCAGCGAACGGCCGAGGTAGTCGCGCAGGTTGTTGGCCACCCACCTGCGGCTGTCGCTCTCGTGCTCCCAGACGAACACGTCCGGGCGCTGCGGCTTCTGCACGAAGGCGAACTGATCGCCGCCGCCGTTGTCGCCGAAGAACATGAGGGCATCAAAGGACATGTAGAGCTGGGCGAAGCTTTCGTCGGACCAGAAGAGGAGGTTCCGCTCGACGATCTGATCGATGGTCCAGACCGTGTTCACGTGCGTGTGGCCGAGCACCCCGTTGCTCTCCGACAGCAACTGCCTGAGGTCCGTCGGCAGGGCTCGCCCCAGCCGCCTCTCGGCCTCGACGATCTCGGACGCCTCGACCGGTTCCCGAAGCCCTGCACCAGGAAAGACTTCCTGCACCGACTGTCTCCACATGACCGCGAGCTTAGCCAGTGGTGACGTCATTCCTGGTGAACGTCCGCAGCACCCGCAAGCTCCGGCGTGAGGCTTACTGGGCCTGGGTGGATGCGGGAGGCGGTGGCGAGGCCGGTTCGATCCCGGTGGTGACCCAGGGTCGGGCCGCGCGGGCGATCTCGGCGTCCGAGGCTGCGGTGAACGCGTCGAGCTTGAGGAAGTGCCGGGCGATGGTGAGCCCGAGGATGCTGCTGACGATCAGTGCGGCCCGCAGCTCGGTGTCCTCGCCGGTCATGTTGCGGCTCAGGTTGGCGATCCGCTCGTTGAGGAACGCGCTCATCTGCTCGGTGGCTTCCGGCGCGGTGAGCATGGACCGGACCAGGGCCCTGGTCTCCGGTGGCAGGTCCGCGAGCCTGACGTTCAGGACGTCGTGCAGGTGGGTCTCGATCTCGTCCTGGTCCGCGTCCTTCATCTGGATGGCGATGGCGAACAGGGCGGCCTTCGAACCGTAGTGCTGCATGACCAGCGACGGATCCACCTGCGCCCGCTGGGCGATGCGGCGGATCGTGGTCGCTTCGAGGCCGCGCTCCCCGAACTCCACCCGCGCGGCGTCCAGGATGCGTTGGGCGGTGGCCGCCCGCTTGGCTGCTCTGCTCGTCGGCTCGCTCTCACTCACAAATCCACTCTACCGCTGTTGAGCGAAAGGTGTACGGTTGGCTCACCAAACGATGAGCGAAGACGGGGGCCGGATGCCTCGGCCCTCTCCCCGGTTTGGTCGACACGCTCGAGGCCCGGACCGGCAAGGGCGCACTGCATGACCCGGACTACCAGGACCCCCGGGCTGCCCGGACCACCCAGAGCACCCGGCCCTGCCCGGACTGCCGGGGCCGGACCGTCGACTGACAGCCCGCCCGAAGTCCACCCCTGACGACTGACGACCCGAAAGGGCCACCATGAAGATCATCGCCATCGAGGAGCACTGGAACAGCGCCGCCATCCGCGAAGCCCTCGACCGGCTGCCCGACGGTGCGCGCGACGAGAGCGTCGCCTTCAACACCATGGGCGACAACCAGGCACGGTTGGAGGACATCGCCCAGGGCCGGATCGAGGCGATGGACGCGGCCGGCATCGACATCGCGATCCTGTCCGTCGTCACCCCCGCCACACAGCCGCTCCCACCCAAGGACGCCGTCGCGCTGGCCAGGGACGCGAACGACGAGGCCACCGCCGCCGTCGCCGCGAATCCGACCCGCTTCCGCGCGTTCGCGACCCTCCCGACCAGCGACCCGCAGGCCGCCGCCGCCGAACTCGAACGCTGCGCCACCCGCCTGGGACACGTCGGCGCCATGGTGCACGGGCGCACCGGCTCCCGCCCACTGGACGACCCCGCCTACGACGAGATGTTCGCCACCGCCGCCCGACTGCGCCAGCCCGTCTTCATCCACCCGCAGATCGCCTCCGACGAACTGCGCGACGCCTCCTACCGGGGCCTGGACCCGCTGGTCGACCTCGGCCTTGCGACGTTCGGCTGGGGCTGGCACCTGGAGGCCGGCCTGTCGGCCCTGCGGCTGATCCTGCGCGGCACCTTCGACCGCCACCCCGACCTCCAACTCGTGCTCGGCCACTGGGGAGAGATGCTGCTGTTCTGGATGGACCGGGTCGACAGCCTTTCCGGCGTCGCCAGGCACCTGGACCGCCGCATCTCGGACTACCTCAAGACCAACATCCACATCACCAGCAGCGGCATGCTCCAGGAGCGCCTGCTCCGCCACACCCTCGACTTCACCAGCCCCGACCAGGTCCTGTTCTCCACCGACTACCCCTTCCACCGGCCCGACGCGGCAGCGGTCGAGCAGTTCCTCAACGCCATCCCCGACCCGGCGGACCGAGCCAAGATCGCCTACGGCAACGCCGAAGCCCTCTTCCACCTGACCTGACCTGACCTGACCTGACCTGACCTGACCTGACCACTCCCGCCCCGGGCCGACCAAGGCAGCTCGGCGACGGCCGGCGCGGACCGGGCCCGACACCGGCCGCCCGCACCGGGGGCCGGTGCAGAGGGTGGGCGTCCGTCCGTGACGATCCGTCACCGTCCCACGGGGAAGGGAGCTCCCGCAGGTCCCGTCGCCATGGCCTGTCCGGATTCGTGAGACGTCTCAACCCGCAGGTCAGTGGCGTGTGAACAACTGAGACGTTGAGACAGCGGATCAAGGTTGCCGCCGTCGTGCGCCGCCCGACAGAGTGGGTGCCGCACCCCCTGGCCGCATGTGTCACTTCAGACCCGCGGGCGACGCCCGACGACGGCGAACCCCCGCACGCGGGACGGGCATCATGCATCGCCCGACACGCCTGCACATCAAGCACGCCTGCACATCAAGCACGGCGGCGCTCACGGTGCGCGGCAGCACCGCCATCACCCGGGGGATCCCTTGCGCCGACGCGGCGGACGGACGCCCATGGAGAAGAAGAGGAAAACCATGCGAAACGTACTCAAGAAGCTGGCAGCGACCGGCGTCGTCGCCGCCTCCGCGCTCGCCATGTCAATGGTCGGGGCCACGAGCGCCGAGGCCAACAGCCAGTACGGATGCCCGTACCCGTACGTGTGCATCTACGGCGGCGGAGGCTCGTCCTACCCGATCGTCGCGGAGTTCAAGGACGTCACCGACTACTTCCAGAACACCAACCACGGGGACGTCTGGTGGGTCGTCAACACCCGGAACCAGGACTACACCCACATCCAGCGGTCCGACGGCTTCGTCTTCTGCGTCCCGCCGAACGGCAACCTCGGTGGAGGAGGCACCATCACCGGGATCATGATCAGCAACGGCGGTTCGTGCTGACCCGGCTCTGACGCCACCGCCCCGGCCGGCGGGCCCCGGCCGGCGGCGCCGACCGTCGAGGTGTCGCGCCGCCAGGCACTCACCGGGTGCTGCTGATCCGCAGCGGTACCCCACACGGCGAGGCCCCGCCTGCCCGCCTGCCCGCCCGCCGACCCGTCGGGCGGGCGGGTGCGTTTCGGCCGGCGCGGCCGTGCCGGGGCGGCCTGGGCCCCGGTCGGTGGTCCGCACACCGGTGGGCGCAGGCGACCTGGCCTCGGCTAACCTCCCCCCTCGTGGACGATTCCCCCGAGCCCTCGACCCTGCGCGTCTTCGTGGCACTGGCGCCGCCCGACGACGCCAAGGACGAACTGGCCCGTGCCTTGCAGCCCGCCTACGCCAGGTACCCGCGGCTGCGGTGGAACCGGATCGAGGACTGGCACATCACCTTGGCCTTCCTCGGTGAACTGCCCTCCACGGCCCTGCCGTTGCTGCGGTCGGTGCTGGCCGGTTCGGCCGCGTCGCGCCCCGCCCTGCAGCTGGGCCTGCGCGGGGGCGGCCACTTCGACGAGCGACTGCTGTGGAGCGGGATCGACGGGGACCTGGAGGGACTGCACCTGCTCGCCACCGACGTCCGGGAGCTGGTCAGGTCCTGCGGGATCGAGTTCAGGGACCGCCCGCTGCGGCCCCACCTGACCCTGGCACGGTCCCGTCGCGACGATTCCACCAGTGTGCCGCTGGCCGCGGCCGGGCTCACCGGGTTCGTGGGCCGGCCGTGGCGGACCAAGCGTCTTCACCTGGTCGGCAGCAACATCGGCCGCGGCCCGGGGCCGATCCGCTATCGCGACATCGAGGCGTGGCGATTCGCCGCCGCCGTCCGGACCGGAGGCGACGGCGCTCCCACCGAGCCGTAGCCGGCAGGCGGGCGCCCGCTGGGCGGAAGGTGACGGGCAGGGGGCGACGGAACCCTGCCCGGCTGCTCCGGCCCGCCACCACCGGCTCGTCGACGGCGCCGGACTGCCGACGAGCGCCCCGGCGGTGTTCACGCCCCGGCGGTGTTCACGCCCTGGCGGGGTTTCAGGGGATGCGGCTCGGGGAGGGCGCGAACGGAGCCCCGACGGCCCCGGGGACGAGCGGGCTGCCGGCTGCGGCGCTCTGGCACGTGCTGCAGGTGGTGCAGGTGTACCGGCCCGGCCGGCTGGGCGGGTACGGGGCGATGGTCATGTCGGAGGTGGCCAGGCCGCAGAAGGTGAGGGGGCTGCAGGCGCCGGAGGGTTCCGCGGGGGCCTGGTGCGCGCGGCGCACGGCGTTCTCGGGGTCTGCCGGTGCGCGGTCGGGCTGAAGGGCCCGAACGTTGGTCGGCGTATTCATTTCCAGCACGACGACGATGTCCATCTCCCTACGGTGGCCGCGGATGCGGCGGGCCGCACCCGTACGGTGGCATCCGGATGGACGGCGGCGTCGCCGCAGCCCTGCGCACCGGAGGCCGGGACCCTGTGCGAGGAAGGCGGGCAGCGGCCGGCCGGTGGCCCGTGTTCGCCGGCCGGAGTGCATTGCGCGGGCCCCTCGGTGCGTCCGGCCGACGGGGGAATCGGCGCGCCCTAGCGTGGGCCCGGAACGATCCGGCCGTACCGGCGCCGCGATCCTGGTCTTTCGGAGGCACCTCACTGTGACTGCCACAATCTCTGAGCTCACCGGGGACTACGTCCTCGACCCCGCCCACACCCGGATCGGCTTCGTCGCCCGTCACGCGATGGTGACCAAGGTCCGCGGCGCGTTCCACCGGTTCGAGGGCACCGCCCACCTGGACGGCACCGCGCCGGCCCGCTCCACTGCCGAGGTCGTGATCAAGGCGGAGAGCATCGACACCGGCGTCGAACAGCGCGACCAGCATCTGCGCACCAACGACTTCCTGGACGCTCCCAACTTCCCCGACATCACCTTCCGCAGCACCTCGGTCGAGCCGCGCTCCGATACCGAGTACCGCGTCACCGGTGATCTGACCATCAAGGACACCACCCGCCCGGTCACCATCGACTTCGAGTACACCGGCAACGTCGTCGACCCCTCCGGCGACCTGCGGGTCGGGCTGGAGGGATCGGTGACCATCTCCCGCAAGGAGTTCGGCGTGACCTGGAACGCGGCCTTGGAAGGCGGCGGCGTGCTGGTCGGCGACAAGATCGTCCTGGAGTTCGACATCTCCGCGATCAAGAAGGGTTAGCAACGACCGGCCCGCGGACCGGACCACCGAGCGGACCAGCGAGCGCATGCTGCCCGGCGGCCGGGTCGTGCGGACGGCCCCGTGCCGGCCCGGCCGCCCGGTCCCGCAGGTTCGGCGCAGTGACGGCATTGTTCTTGAATGAGCATTCATGTATCTTCGCCCCATGCCCAGGCCTCGCGAGTTCGAACCCGACGCCGTACTGAACGGAGCCATGCTGCGCTTCTGGAAGCGCGGCTACCGGGCCACCTCGATCGAGGACCTGGTGAAGGCGACCGGCGTGAAGCCGGGCAGCATCTACAGCGTCTTCCCCGGTGGCAAGCGGGCACTGTTCCTGAAGTCGCTGGAGCGCTACTCCCGGTTGGTCGTGCCGCAGAAGCTCGGCGAGCTGGAGGCGGCCGGCGCGAGCCTGGCGGAGCTGCGGGGCTACTTCGACGGACTGGTGCGGGACCTGCTCAGCCCGGAGGGGCGGCAGGGGTGCCTCCTGGTGAACACCGCGATCGAGGACGCAGCCGAGGACGACGAGGCCGCGGCCGTCGTCCGCGGTCACCTGGCCCGACTGGAGCGCTGCATGACCACGGCGCTGGAGAACGCCCGCCGTCGCGGGGAGGTCCGCGAAGCGGTGGACCCGGCCGGCAGTGCCAAGCTGCTGGTCGCGACGTGCCAGGGGTTGATGGTCGTCGGCAAGGCCAACCCGGACGAGGCGCTGCTGCGGGCCATCACGGACAACGCCTTCGCCGCCCTCGTCTGAGGGGCGGGCGGAGCGGACAAGGGCCACCGGACAGGGTGGCCCTTCTTTCGGCCCGATAGTTGAATCACCATTCAAGAACAGGAAGCGATCATGAAGGCCATCACCATCTCCGCCTACGGCGGCCCCGAGGTCCTCGCCGTCACCGAACTGCCCGACCCCGTGCCCGCCGCCGGCGAGGTGCTGATCCGCGTCAAGGCCATCGGCCTCAACCACGCCGAGGCGTACATGCGCGCGGGCGCCTGGGGCGAGGTCGCGCCCGTCACCGGGATCGAGTGCGCCGGAACCGTCGAATCCGACCCGTCTGGCGAACTCCCCACCGGCACCACGGTCGTGGCGATCCTCGGCGGCATGGGCCGCACCCGCAACGGCAGCTACGCGGAGCTCGTCACCGTACCCGCGACCAACGTGGTACCGGTCCGCTCCACCCTCGGCTGGGCCGACCTGGCAGCCGTCCCCGAGGTCTACGCGACCGCCTGGAGCGCCCTGTTCGGCACCCTGGAACTGCGCCCCGACGAGACGGTCCTGGTCCGCGGCGCCACCTCCTCGCTCGGCCAGGCCGCCGTCGACCTCGCCGTCGACCACGGCGCCCGCGTCCTCGCCACCACCCGCAACCCCGCCCACGCCACCCTGCTCAGGGACCTCGGAGCCGAAGACGTACTCATCGACGACGGCCGCCTGAGCACCCGGGTCCGGGACCGCGGCATCCTCGTGGACGCCGTCCTCGACGTCGTCGGCAACAGCGTCCTGCGCGACTCGCTCGCCAGCGTCCGACCCCGCGGACGGGTCTGCCAGGTCGGCTTCCTCGGCGGCTTCGCACCGGTAGCCGACTTCGACCCCATCGCCGACCTTCCCAGCGGCGTCCGGCTCAGCTTCTTCGGCAGCGCCTTCGTCCTCGGCAGCCCCGAATTCCCGCTCTCCGACATACCGTTCGACGCCATCTACGCCAAGGTCGAGACGGGTGCCCTGCGCGGCCGCCCGACCCGGACCTTCCGCTTCGAGGAGATCGTCGAGGCCCACCGCGTGATGGAGAGCGGTCAGGCCCTCGGCAAGATGACCGTCACCGTCGACTGACCGCACCGCATCGCATCGCATCGTTGGGCTGCCGGCCGGCCGGCCGGCTGGGTGGGTGGCAGAACCCGTTGCCCGCTGTCGAGCCCCCGTGAGAGCATCAAGGTTCAATGGTCCGTCTCCTTCCGTTTACGCCTTGCCGCGCAAATGAAAGAGTGCGGGCCGTTGCCATGTCCACGATTTTGAGCAATCCACCAAGATCTGCGAATGGCAGGTACGGTTTGATGTACACGGCAGGGTCGGCAGAAGCCCGCATTGAGGATGCGAGCAACATCCTGGTTGCGCCTTCGGCGTTGCAGGATCATGACGTGGTCGGGGAATTCTTCGGGTCCACAATCACGCCGGAGGACCTTGCTTCCGGTTCGCCCGACCTCGCGCAGAAGACCGTCTACCTGTGTGGCGACATATCCGGGATCAGCGGCCGCCGACTGCGTGCGGCTGCCCGGGTGTTCGTCATCCGGGAGCTGTCGCACGGTTACCGCGAGGGCCTCGACGAACCTTGGACCTTCGTCGACCTCGGCCGGGTCCCCGTCCGCGTACACGGCGTCGGCGTGTACTACCGCCGCTTTTTCGGACTCGGCGCCGATCACTTCGGACGGATCCGTGCGGAGCACGCGTTCCAGTCCCTCACGGAGTCCACGAAGCCCGGAACGGCCCATCGCAGCGGAATCTATCTGACGCCCGTCACACGGAACGGCGACGAACTGCATTTCCGCCTGCTCCGGTGCTCCACGAATCTCTCGGGGCCGACCGAGGGCTTCCGCCCGACCGACACGCACATCGTCGAGGCTCTGAACCGCGAGGCCGCCGCCGTCTTCCGGGGGCAGGCGCCGCTGAATCACGTCCTCGCTCAGATCTACCACAACACCCTTGCCACGGCCGAGCGCAAGCAGTCCAAGGCCAAGATCTCGGCGCATGCCGACAAGACCAAGGACATGCCCGACAACGGCATCATGGCCTTCTGCACCTTCTATGACGGGCTCGACAAGCTGCAGCCCCTGGCCGAAGACGTCTTCGACCACGGTGTGAAGGGCGCCAGCGGGCTGACCAAACTCCACTTCCGCCTCAAGGAGCCGACCGAAGGCCGCGACGGGGTCGCGCTCCCCCCGCAGTTCACCCTGACCCTCTATCCCGGCTCCGTGTTCTTCATGCCGTTGTCCACCAATCGCCTGTACACGCATGAAATCCGGCCCTCGGCGTTGGACGCCGAGCTGCTCCCGACCCGCCTGGGATACGTGGTGCGCTGTTCGAGCGCCGAAGCCGTTCACAAGGACGGCCACACGTTCCTCAAAGTGGCCGGGGATCTGGTGCAGCTGGGCCCACCCACACCGGCGGGAATGGCAGAGCTGCGCAGGCTGTACGCCGAGGAGAACAGGACCTCGTCCTTCATCGACTACGGCGACGAATTCCTCTTCAGTATGAACACGGGAGACTATGTTGCCCCCCAGGTCTAGGATCTCGGACGAGATCCTCTCGTGCGCTTTGCCGGCCGAGGACAATCTCTTTGCGGAACTGTCCGCGTCGGCTCGTCTGGAAGACGTAGGAAAAGGCCGGAGGGGCGCCGTACTCGCCAAGATCGACGAGGCGGGCGGTGTTCCTCTCGTACGGACGACCACTCGGTACGGCAGTCCGACGCAGCGTTTTCTGGCAGTGCACGAGCAGCTGGCGCAACGGATCCGGGAACGCGCGGCACTTTCGGTCGGCTTCAACAACGCTCTCATCGAGAGCTACACGAACGCCTACACGACCATGGGCAGCCATTCCGACCAGGCCCTCGATCTGGCCGACGAGTCGTTTATCGCCGTCTTCTCCTGCTACCGGCGTCCCGAAGCGGGCCCGCCGAGGAAGCTGGTCTTCGAATCGAAGGGGTCCGATGGCGAGAAGTTCGAGATCCCCTTCGCCCACAACAGTATCGTCGCGTTTTCCGTCGACTTGAATCGGCGGCTCAGGCATAGAATCGTATTGGACGCGCCCGCCCACGCGGCGGACAACCAGTGGCTGGGTGTAACCTTTCGAACGTCAAAGACCTTCGTTCGGTTTCGCGACGGACACGCATACCTCCCACAGGGTGTGCGCCTCATGTCGGCCGACGAGGAGCAGAGGCGCGAATTCTACCGACTACGGCGCCGTGAGAACACCGAAACGGACTTCGTTTATCCCCCGCTGACGTACACCATCAGCGAGAGCGATCTGATGCCGCCCGTCTGACCCTGTGCTCTTGTGAACGACCCTCGTCGTCGGCGGCACGGTGCGGCCCTCGTCCTGGCTTCCGCTCCGAATTGACGCTCCGTCAGGGCGGGGCCGACCCCGGCAGGGGGCGGGGTCCAACGGGTCCAACGGGTCCAACGGGTCCAAGGCGAAAGGCCGTTCGCGCAGCCGGTCACGGCCCCAGCAGGAGCTCCGCCGCCTCGGTGCGCAGGTACAGGACCGTGCGGCCGGTGCGGTGGCGGGCGAGGAGGCCCGCGTCGTGCAGGGCGCTCAGATGGTGGGACACGTTCGGGGCGGACAGGTCGGTGCGGGCGGCGAGTTCGGTGGTGGAGGCGGGGGAGTCCAGCTCGGCCAGCAGCAGGGCGCGGGTGCGGCCGAGCACCCGGGCCAGGCCCTCCGGCACCGGCGTGGCGGCCGCCTCCCACAGCGTGGCCACCCCGCGCGGCGGATAGACCAGGCCCGGCTGCCACGGCGGGTTCTGCTGCGAGAACACCCCCGGCCAGGCGAAGACCGTCGGCACCAGGACCAGGCCGCGTTCGCCGTCCAGACGGCGGTGCACCTCGACCCGGGAGTGGCCGATCCGCAGGGTGTCGCGCTCCCAGGACACCAACGGGTGCAGGTCGGCGAAGAGCTCCGCCGGCCCGCCCGCAGACATCTGCCGGGCACGCCGCAGGATCTCGCCCTCGGTCAGCCGCAGCATCCGCGGCCAGTGCGGGGCGATCGCGGCCTCCCAGTACGTCCTCACCTCGGCCGCGAGCCGGGCCAGTCCGGCCTCCGGATCGTGCGCCAACCCAGCCACCAGCGGGTGGAGTTCGCCCTGGATCCGGGCGATGTCCCGGCGCACCACGGCCGGATCGGTCGCGGCCAGCGCGGCCGTCTGCTGCCCGATCGTCAGGTCCGGGCCCTCCGGGACCGGCGTCAGGAAGTCCACCACGTACACCGTCGGCAGCCGGACCAGCGCCGACAGCAGCTCCCAGCCCACCCCCTCCAGCCGCTTCCGCGCCTGCCGCACCCAGGGCAGGTGCGCGGACTGCCGGCCCGGATCCTTGAGCACCTCGACGCTCGTCGTGACCTCGCTCAGCGGGGACCGGGCGAAGCGCGTCCGGGCCAGGTCCTGTGCTGAGAACTCCCAGGTCAACACGGGCACCTCCGGTGAGCATTCGATCCTGATGGAATCAATGGGCGGCGATGATCATCCCAGGCAGCCTCGGACCATGACCACCGCCACCCCGCCCCTGCTGCGTGACCGCCTCGGCCTCCCCGCCACCACCGGACACGCCCGCCTGATCGGCGCCCACGTCGTCGACAGCCTCGGCACCGGGCTGATCCTCGCCTTCACCCTCGTCTACTTCGCCGACACCACCGGCCTGTCCGTCGCCGCCGTCGGCGCCGCCGTCTCCGCCGCTCGCCTGCTCGCCCTGCCCACCGCCGTCGCCGTCGGCCCGCTGCTCGACCGCTACGGCGCCCGGCCCGTCGCCACCGCCGGCAACGCGCTCTCCGCGCTCGCCTACGGCGGCTTCCTGCTCGCCCACCAGGCCTGGCAGATCGTGCTGGTCTGCCTGCTCGCCCAGATCGGCCAGGCCGCCTACTGGACCAGCAGCACCGGGCTGGTCGTCCTCGCCGCCGACGAGGGGGAGCGGCCGCGCTGGTTCGCCCTCGTGCAGACCCTGCGCAACGCCGGGCTCGGCCTCGGCGGGGCGCTCGCCGCCGTCCTGGCGGCCGGGGGCGGCACCGGGGCGCTGCGGCTGCTCGTCGCCCTCAACGCGGTCAGCTACGCCCTCGCCGCGGCCCTGCTGGGCACCTGGCGGCCCGCGGAGACGGCTGACGCGGCGCGGACCCGGACCGAGGCACCCGCCGGCGGCCCCGTCACCCCCGACGGCCCCGGCGGCTACCGGGCGGTGCTGCGCGACCGGCGCTACCTGCTGCTGATCGCGATCAACCTGACCTTCGTCTTCGCCTCGATGATCCTGAGCATGCTGCTCGCCGTCTACCTCACCGAGGGCCTGCACCGCGACGCCTGGACGGCCGGCGCCCTGCTCGTCCTCAACGGCGTCCAGGTGGTGCTCACCCAGAGCGCCGTCGCCCGCCGGCTCGAACGCTTCCGCCCCACCCGGGTCGTCGCCGCCGGCGCCCTGCTCAACGCACTCGCCTTCGCCCTGTTCGCCCTCGTCGCCGCCGCCCCCGGCTGGGCCGTCCTCGGCGGCCTGTTCACCGCCATGGCCGTCTACAACCTCGCCGAGACCGTCGCCACCCCCTTCCGCGAGGACCTCAGCGTCTCCCTCGCCGACCCGCACCGGCGCGGCCGCTACCTCGCCCTCTACCAACTCTCCTGGAACGTCGGCCAGGCTGTCGCCCCCGGACTGCTCACCCTGCTGCTCACCCGGGCCGCCGTCCTGCCCTGGCTGTTCCTGCTGCTCCTGAGCATCGCCGCGGTGCCAGCCCTGGTACGGCTGGAACGCACCGCCTGACGGGCCGTTGTCCGCGGGCGAAGGCTCACGCCCGGGCGAGCTCCGGGACGGCGATCCCGCCGAGGACGGTGAGCGCGGCCGTCAGCCGCAGCCGTCCGAGGCGCTCGCGGAACACCACGGTGGCGATCAGCGCGGCGATCACGATGCTGGTCTCGCGAAGCGCCGCCACCGCCGCCAGGTTGCCCCGGGACTGCGCCCAGACCACCAGGCCGTACGCCGTCAGCGACAGCACCCCGCCGAGGATCCCGACCGGCAGCACCTTGCGCACCCCGGTGAGCAGGGTGCGGCCGCGCCGGGCCCAGACGACCGCGACGAGCGTCGGCCCCTGGAGCAGGAACAGCCAGGCCACGTAACCGCCGACGGTGCCGGCGTGCCGGACGCCGCTGCCGTCCAGCACCGTGTAGCCGGCGATCATCGTCCCGGTACCGGCGGCGGCCGCGAGAGCGGGCAGCTGCGCCCGCCCGGGTATGCCCTGGGCGAAGGCCAGCCCGATCAGCCCGCAGGAGATCACCACCACACCCACCAGCTCACCCGCCCCCAGGTGCTGGCCGAGCACGGTCACCGACAGCAGCGCGACCAGCAGCGGCGCCGAGCCGCGGGCGATCGGGTACATCTGCCCGAAGTCGCCCAGCTGGTACGCCCGCAGCAGCAGGACCGTCGAGATCGTCTGGACCACCGTGGAGGCCAGCAGGTACGGCCAAGCCGCGGCGGCCGGCAGCGGGTTGACCGCGACCAGCACCAGGGCGCAGGCGGTGTAGGTCAGGTTGATCAGCGCGAAGCCGACCATCTTGTCCGGGATCCGGTGCGCCAGCCCGTTCCACACGGCGTGCAGCACGGCGGCCGTGAGCACGACCAGCGGCACGGCCGGCCCGATTTCTGACATGGCGAAGCTCCCCTCCCGTCAGCCTGCCGGATTCCGGCGGGCCTGGAATCGAATTCCACGCTACCCTAGATCCATGGAAGAACGTTCCGAATTTTTCACGCCCCTGGAATCCCAGCTGGCCGCGCAGATCCGGGCCCGGCTCGGCGAGCTGCGCGGCACGGAGGCGAGGGTCGCCCAGGTGGTGCTGGACCGGGGCACCGCCCTGGTGCACCTGAGCGTCAGCGACGTCGCGGCGCTGGCCGGGACGGCCCCCTCCTCGGTGGTCCGGGCCTGCCAGCGGCTCGGCTTCCGCGGCTTCCAGGAGCTCAAGATCGCCGCCGCCCTGCACGCCCCCGCCGCCCCCGCCCCGGGGCCGGCCGCGGACCCCGACGACCCGGCCGCCCGGGCGCTCGCCGACACCCTGCGCGCCGCCCGGGAGGCCCTGGAGGGCATCACCGCCACGCTCGGCCCGGACGACCTGCGCGCAGCCGCCGAACTGCTGAACGGCGCCCCCCGGGTGCTCCTGGTCGGCGCCGGGCTGTCCGGCGCGGTGGTGCTCGACCTCGCCTACCGACTGCGCGCGCTCAGCCTGCTGGTGGACGCCCCGGCCGACTCGATGACCGCCCAGCTGGTGGCCGCCGGACTCCCACCGGGCGCCGTCTGCCTGGCCGTCAGCCACACCGGTGCCACCCACAGCGTGGTGGCCGCCGCCCGCAGCGCCCGGGCGGCCGGGGCCGAGGTGCTGGCGCTCACCAGCTACGCCCGCTCGCCGCTCACCGAGACGGCGACCTGCACCCTGATCGCGGGCGGCCAGGACCTGGTCTTCGGTCTGGAGACCACGGCCAGCCGGCTCGCCCACCTGGCCGCCGTGGACGCGCTCGCCCAGACCCTGCTGGCGCTGCGCGGACCGAGCGCGGAGCAGGCCCTGCGACTCGCCGCGGACGTCTGCGCGGACTACGTGTACTAGGGCATCCCTGACAAGTGAGACGAATTTCCGCCCAACGAGGCGTTGGTGGATTGCGTTCTGACGCAAGGTCGGAACGTGTCATCGGCGAGGTCCTCATTCGGCCGAACCAGCCGAATATCACCCATGCAGGGCGCGCCGGAACGGAGGACAGGCCGGGTCCAGCCCGGATGCCGGCAACCCCTCCGTACCCCAGTCGTGTACGACAGGTGGCGACATCCGAGGCAGGTCACGCGGGTGTGGTTGGCTTCGCACGGGTGAGTTCCACCCACCGGCTCACCTCGTCGGCGTGGCTGCCTGCGGCTGTTGCCTCCGCGACAGCCGCGACGGCCTCGGGCGTCGGCCCACCGCTGCGGAAGAGCAGGGCAAGCGGCCAGGACGGAGTGCTCGGCTGCCCGCCATCGAACGCGTTCCAGCACCAGGGAGCGTCGAACCTCCACGCCCGCCCGTCGCGGTCGACGACCTCGTCGCCGGTCTCCAGGAACGCGTAAGGGCGGAAGAGCAGTTCGAGCTGGAACGGCACACCGCCGGCCGGGTCGATCTCGTAACCCTGCTCCTCGAGCCTGGCGTCATAGGACTCGCCCTGCCGCAGGACGTCGAGGTAGGTCGCAGGTCGTGGCAGCCAACCTGTCTCCAGAGGCGGATCGAAACGGTGGACCGCCAGGACGTGCACCACGGTCGGGGGGATCCCCACCAGGCACCTGTCGCCGGCCTTCAGCGTGTCCTCCGCCGGCCTCGTCCGGAAGTACTCGCTCTTCCAGTCGTCGTCCGCGGGCGTCGGAAGCGCCACCTCGCCGTTCCACTCGATCCAGTCCGCCGCAGTGTCGATCTCCCACCACGGCCAGCGCACCGAGACGTGGTACCGGGAGACCCCGGTGACCGTGACCTCGGTGAACGGGCATCCCATTCTCAACACGTCGCCCGAACGGTACCGAGTGCCGTCAACGCTGCGAGCGCCGGCTCCGGCTGATGCCGCCTGACTGTCCACGATGCCTCCCCCTGAGTTCGCGAAGCGATCATCACAGAGGTGGGAAGCGATCTCAAAGGGCTGGGACGTCGTCGGCCGGCCCCTCTCGTGAACACCCGCTGTCGCCGCCGGTGCGCCGCAGTGCGCGGGGACGGGACGGTGTTCGCGGAAGCGGGGGGGCCATAGCTTTGAGCAATTTGGCCGGCAAGTGCCGCTGACCGCCTCGCTAGACTTCGCGCACGCCATGCCGCAAGCATGGCCGTGACGCCGGGGAGGGCCCGTGACGCAAAGCGCCGTCCGACAGATATCGAAGCGCGGACGACGGAATCGCCTGACCGCCGTGGCTGCTGTAGCCGTTCTCGGTGGCGGCTTCGCGATCAACGCATGGATGAACCGGGGCCCGGAAACCAAGGTCCACGAAGGCCCCGTGGCCGGCTACCCGCTGCTGGTCAGCTCGGACGGCCAGACCCTGACACTCAGCATCGGCTGGGCTGCGAGAAGCAACCCGAGCTCGTGGCCCGCGAGTCCGCCAACGCGGTGAAGATCTCCCTACGGCACACAGTCCCCCCGGGGTTCTGCGACGATGGCGGCTACGGACAGATCACCACCCATCTGAACAAACCGCTCGGAACCAAGACGCTGAACGACGCCACCGGCAAGCCCGCCGTCCACTTCGAGGAGCGCAACCTCCTCCGGCCCGCGTTCCTGCCGGAGAACTACTACCCCTACCCTGCGGGCGAGATGGTCCAGTTGCCCGGCCTGGCCTCCCTTCCGACCGACACCCCCGCCTGGGCCGTCGGGTACACGCTGGGCACAGGGGCCGACGTGCAGGGGAGCCTGATCATCAGCCAGATCCTCCGGAACAGCACGCCGCCGGACGGCCGGGCCGCCACAGTCAAGGGCCACCCCGCGACCATCACGCCACCGAACCCTCAGAACGGTCCCCGTTCGCTGACATGGTCGGACGGGACCTATACCTTCGTCGTCACCACCGGCGCCCCACCGCGGCTCTCGGACGCGGAACTCATCCGCGTTGCCGAGAGCCTCGGCAGCTGACACCACACGGACGAGGTCTGGTGGGGCCGTTCACCGGACCGGCCCCACCAGCCTGCCGCGTTCGGTCCCTGGCCGACCGTCTACGGCAGGTCCCGGGGGCGGGCTGACCGGCAAGGTCCGCCTCGCCGTCGAACCTGCCATCGGCGGGCCGACGATCGCGTGGGTGGGGCGGCGGTCCGGCGCGAGGCCGGGTCGTCGAGGTCGCCGGCTGTCCTGGCGGCGATGGAAGACGATGGAATCGGCCGTGAACAGTGGCTCACCTGGCCTGTCGACGGGTTGATGCGGAAGCGGTCCGCCCATGCCCTGGGCGGACCGCTTCGGCGTCATCGCGGTGAGGTCGTCACAGGCCGACCTCCGACGAGCACCGCCGGAACGGGATCGGGGGGAACCAGCCGACGGTGTCGTTGCCGCAGACGTGGACGCTCGTGATCCGCTCGTGGTACTTGACCGCGCCCGCCTCGTTCTTCCCCAGTTGCAGCTCCCGTACCTGACCGGAGGCGGTCTTCGCGTAGGCGGTCGCTCCGTTGAAGCGGGTGCCGGTGGACATCCAGATCCAGCCGTCCGAGCAGTTGTCCACCTGGACCTGGACGTCGTAGAAGCGCAGGGCGCGGGTGCAGCCCGCGGTGGCGGCGGTGCCCGCCGAGGCCGGGGTGGCCGACACGGCGGTCAGCGCGGCCACGGCGAGGCCGAGGGTGGCGGCCGTCTTCGGTAGCTTGCCCGACAGGAAGTTCATGTGTGACTCCAAGATTGCATTCCGAGGTGTCTGCTCGCGCAGTGGTCCAAGTGTTCTCCAGGCGGCACACGTGTGGCATCAGTCATTTGACTGCTGGGTGTGTATACGTATGTCCGCTTCGAGGATCGGAGGTGACGGCTCGGAGCAACTCGGAGTGAACCCGGCACGTGAGACACCCGTACTGCGCATGACCTCGGGCTCGCCGCCGCCGGCTACTGCCCACCCCTGCCACGCCTCGTCGTCGCGCCGCCGCCCGGGGAACCCGTCGGAACTCCACTGGCCAGGGAGCCCGGTGCCTGCGGTCGGCTGATCGCGCGGCTCGGCTGGGGCCCTTCGGCATCGAGCAAGTCCCAGGGTAGGTTCACTCCCGCCGGCGGTGGCCGGCGGTAACAACGGTGCGAGGGAGTGGAATGCCGCACGAGTCGGATGTTCAGGAAGGTGATGACGTGCGGGTTACCGGGGGCCCGTTTACGGACTTCACGGGTCCCGTGTTGGCCGTCGACCATGCTCGGGGCCGCATTCAGTTGACGGTGGACATCCTCGGCGATGTGACCAGGATCGACATTCCCCTGTCGGATGTTGTGAGAGTCGTCTGAGCCTGTCGCTTCACCGCATTTCGAACGGTCGGCCTGCCGGTCACTCGTCCGGGTGTCCCGCGGCCGACCGACCGCGCGTTCGTCCGCTGCCCGCGCGCCCGTCCGCCGCCCGTCAGGCCGTCAGGCAGTCAGGCGGAGAAGGCGGCGATGAGCTTGTCGGTGAGGCGGTCGAGGTAGTCGGGGGCGGTCGGGGTGTGGGTGACGGCGAGGCGCCAGTAGAGCGGGCCGGCGAGGAGGTCGAGTGCGAGTTCGCGGTCCACGTCGGCGGGGAGTTCGCCGCGCTCGATCGCCCGTTCCAGGATCCGCGTGGCCTTGGTGCGGCGGGTGTCGCGGACGGTGGTGAAGAGCGCCTCGGCCAGTTCGGGGCTGCGTCCGCCCTCGGCGATCAGGTCGGGGATGATCCTCGCGGGAAGTCGCTGGTTCAGCGCGTCGGCGACGTCCGTGAGGAAGGCGAGGACGTCGCCGCGCAGGGTTCCGGTGTCGGTGGTCCCGGAGGCGTCGACGGCGACGGCGGAGACCAGGTCGACGGTCATGTCCAGCTTGGACGTCCAGCGGCGGTAGATGGCGGCCTTGCCCGCGCCGGCGCGCTTGGCGACGGCCTCCAGGGACAGCCGCGCGTAGCCGGCCGACGCCAGTTCCTCGAAGAAGGCGGCGGCGATCGCCTCGGTGACCGAGTCCTGGAGTACGGGTCCGCCGGGTAGCCGGCGCCCGGGGGCAGGGGCAGGGGCAGGGGCAAGGGCAGGGGCAGGCGTCGCGGAGGGCGGCTGTGGTGCGGGAGAGCTGGACATGTCCCGAATCTACACGAGACGGAACGGTTGCGTCTCGACTCGGTGCGGCCTATCGTCGATTCCGAAGCCGAGACGGAACCGTTCCGTCTCGATAAGCGGTCTGGGGTGCACCATGCGATTCCTGTACGAGGACGAGTCGTTCTCCTTCGAGGCCCTGCGTGCGGCCGGCTTCGCCAACGACGGCGGCGCCGACCTGGGCGAGGTCCTGACCACCCTGCGCAACGTCGCCGAGGGCGACGAGGAGGCCTGGCTGCGTGAGTGGACGAACACCGCGCGGCGCGTCCACGCCATCGGCACCCGCGCCCTGACGGCCGGCCACAAGGTCAGCGCCCGCGAAGCCCTGCTGCGCGCGTCGAACTACTACCGCACCGCCGAGTTCTACCGCCGCGACGACCCCGCCCACGACCCCGAGGTCAAGACCCTCTCCGCACTGTCCCGCGAGACCTTCGCGACCGCCGCGTCGCTGATGGACACTCCCGTCGAGGCCCTCCGCATCCCCTACGAGGACACCACCCTGCCCGGCTACCTCTTCCTCGTCGACGACTCCGGCGCCCCCCGCCCGACCGTCATCTTCACCAGCGGCTTCGACTCCACCCTGGAAGAGGCCTACTTCGTCATCGGCGCCGCCGCGCTGCGCCGCGGCTACAACGTGCTGGCCTACGACGGGCCCGGCCAGGGCGCGGCGCTGCGCGAGCAAGGGCTCGTCTTCCGTCCGGACTGGGAGGCCGTGGTCACCCCGGTGGTCGACCACGCGCTCACCAGGCCCGAGATCGCCCCCGACCGGCTCGCGCTGCTGGGCTACAGCCTCGGCGGCTACCTCACCGCCCGCGCCGCCGCCCACGAACACCGCCTGGCCGCCCTGGTCCTGGACGACGGGCTCTACGACTACCACGACGCCCACACCCGGCTCATGCCCCCGTTCCTGCGGGAATGGATCGAGGCCGGCCGCGACGACCTCGCCGACCCCGTCGCGAGCCTGCTCATGCAGGGCAGCACCCAGCTCCGCTGGGCCCTGCGCAACGGCGTGTGGGCGTTCGGCGCCGACTCCGTCGCGGACTACATCCGCCGCACCGCCGACTACACCCTCGACGGCGTCGCCCACCTCATCGACTGCCCGACCCTCATCCTGGACGCCGAGGACGACCAGTTCTTCCACGGCCAGCCCCAGCGCGTCCGGGCCGCACTGACCTGCCCCCACACGCTGGTCACCCTCCCCGAGGCCGAAGGCGCGGGCGAGCACTGCCACATGGGGGCGATGTCCCGCTTCCAGCAGGTCACCTTCGACTGGCTCGACACCACCCTGGCCCCGACCGTCAGGCCCGCCGCCTGACGACAGCAGGTGGGGCCAGGCGGCGCGGGTCATGGTGCGGGTCAGGCGCTGCGGGCCCGGAGGTGGGCGCGCTCGCCCTGGTGCCCGAAGAGGACGAGGAGTTCGACGCTCCGGTCGCCGTCCGGGCCGAGCCGGTGCGGTACGTGGGTGTCGAGCTCGGCGGCCTCGCCCGCCGTGAGGACCACGCTCCGGTCACCCAGCAGCAGGCGCAGGCGGCCGGAGAGCACGTAGACCCACTCGAACCCCTCATGGGTCTCCAGCCGGGAGAGGGTGCTCTCGTCGATCCCGGTCAGCTCGGCGAGTTCCGCCGGCGTCATCCTGCGCCGGCGGCGCATCTCCGCGGGTTGCGTCATGCGTGGCGACCGCCATCAGAACAGCCGCCGGACAGCCGCGGCGCGCACAATCGGTCGTCACACAGGCGGCCACCCAACCGCGAGCGGCGCCGGTGAGCCGGTACCCCACAGCGGTGGCGGCGGACGGTTCGGGGCGCGGGGACGGGGGGCCGAGCGGGCCGCTCCCTGCGGCCGGCACCCGGCCGCGGTGGGACCTCGGCCCTGGACGCGGCGGCGACGCGGCGTGCCGATACGATCCCCCTCGCCGCGCACGCAGGTGCGAGGGCGGGGGGCTGGAGGCGCGGCGCGCCCGCGCGGTGCCCTCGTCCGCGCCCGGTGCCCGCCGAGGACCGCTCGGATCCGGGCAGGCGGCCCAACCCCTCCCGCTAGGAAAGCAGTTCATGGTTTTCGTGCTCATCGCCGTGCTCGTGGTCGTCGCGGGCAAGGTCATCGTCTCGCGGGTCTCCCGGGAACGCCGCAGCCGCAGGGAGGCCGAGCTGCGGCAGGGGCTGGTCCCGCGCGAGCAGCTGGTGCTGCAGGGCGACGAGCCGTCCGCCGAGCTGGCGGCCGTGCTCGACGCGGCCCGGGCCGGTGACTGGCGCCCGGTAGCCGCGTACCTGGGCGAGGCCGAGGGCAGCGGTGACGCGTACCGGCGCTGGATGCGGATGGCGCCGCTGAGTGCGGCGGCGGCGCAGGACGACCACTGGCTGCGGCTGTGGCGCGAGGAGGAGCCGCGCAACGCGGCGGCCGCCCTGCTGCAGACCGATGCGCTGGTCCGGCTCGCCTGGGAGATCCGCACCGCCAAGTACGCCTCCGAGGTGACCCGGGAGCAGGCCGGCGGGTTCCTCCGGGTCCTGCGCGAGGCGGAGCAGGCCGCACGGGAGGCCGTCGCGCTGGCGCCGGCCGGGGACCCCAACCCCTGGGTGGCGCAGATCGCCATTGCCATGGGACTGGGCTGGTCGCACGAGGACTTCCGTGAGCTCTGGGCCGCGGTGGTGGCCCGTGATCCGCACCACCTGCGGGCGCACGAGGGCGCGTTGCAGTACTGGTGCGCCAAGTGGCACGGCAGCCACGAGCTGATGCACGCCTTCGTCGACGCCGCGCTCGCGGACGCGCCGGCCGGCGGCCTGCTGACCAACCTGAGGGTGCAGGCGCTGTTCGAACAGAACACCCGTGACAAGGCACCGGCGGCCGCCTACCGGACGCCGGAGTTCACCGCCGCCGTGGACGCCCTGCTGGCCGACCTGGCGCAGGCCGATCCGGCGCATCCGCAGCTCCAGGGCGCCCGGGGCTGGGCCGCCTGGTCACTGGTCATGAACGCCCGGGTGGCGCCGGCACTGGAGCTGTTCCGGGTGATGGGTCGCGAGGTGGCCGGCCCCTGGCTCTCCTACGACGACCCGCAGACGGCCTTCGACCGGATGCGCGAGATCGCCGTCCGGGCGATCGCCCGGGCGAAGGCCTGACACACGCCCCGGCGCGGTCCGGTGGCCGATGCACCGGCCCGGTACGTCGAGCGGGCCGCCGCGGGTGCCGGCCCGCTTTCGGAGCGCCGGTGGCAGGCCATCGACGTCCTGACCGCCCGGGGCCACGACACCACCGCGCCGCGAAGGGTGCACCGGTCACCACCGCGCTATCCGGCGACCACTGCGCTATCCGGCGACCGCTGCGCTATCCGGCGACCACCGCGCTATCCCGCGCCGCGTGGCGACAGCCGCCGGGTGATCCGGTCGAAAAGCTCCGTCAGCGGCTCCCCGACGTCCCGTCCGAACTCGGTCAGCCCGTAGGTGACCTGAGGCGGCGTCGTCGGCTCGACCTTCCGCCAGACCAGGCCGTCCTGGACCAGCGCGCGCAGGGTCTGGGCGAGCATCTTCTCGCTGATGCCCTGGATGCTCTCGCGCAGCTCGAAGAACCGAAGGTCGTTGCTCCGCAAGGAGATCAGCACCCAGACGCCCCACCTGCTGGTGACGTGGTCGACCACATCCCGCGCGAGGCAGTCGGTGTGAAACACGTCATACCGCTTCCCCGCCTCGACCTGTCCGGGCTGCACGCCTTCTGCCATGTCATGAGCTTACGTCAAGGTACGTCCTTACCAGGAGTTAGCCCGGGCTCCTAGCGTGCAGGCCACGGAAGACATCCGACAAGGAGCTGATCATGATCGTGGTGACCGGGGCTACTGGAAACATCGGCCGGCCGTTGACGCAGGCCCTGGCCGAGGCGGGCCGGCCGGTGACGGCAGTGTCACGGCGCGCGGCGGCGGTGCCCAACGGCGTCCGCCACGTGGCAGCCGACCTGGCCGAGCCGGCCGGCCTCAAGCCCGCCCTGGCCGGGGCGGAGGCGCTGTTCCTGCTGCTGTCCGGCGACCTGCACGCCGCCGGAGCCGACCCCGCCGGCATCATCGGCGCGGCTGCGGCCGGCGGCGTCCGCCGGGTCGTCCTACTCTCCACACAGGGCGTGGCGACCAGGCCCTTCGGCCCGACACGGATCGCGATGCGCGCGCTGGAGGACACGCTGCGGCAGTCCGGCCTGGAGTGGGCCGTCCTGCGGCCGGGCGGCTTCGCCTCCAACGCCCTGTGGTGGGCCGAATCCGTGCGCGCGCACCAGGTCGTCGCCGCGCCCTTCGGCGACATCGGCGTGCCGATCATCGACCCGGCGGACATCGCCGCCGTCGCGGCGGCCTGCCTGCTGGACGACCGGCACACCGGCGCCGTGTACGAGCTGACCGGCCCGGAGATGATCACCCCGCGTCGGCAGACGGAGGCCATCGCCGCCGCGCTGGGCTCGCCGGTGAGGTTCCACGAGCTCACCCGCGACGAGGCCAAGGCCGCCATGACCCGCAGCATGCCGGCGGAGCTCGCCGACGACACCCTGGACATCCTCGGCTCCCCGAACCCGGCCGAGCTGCGTGTCAGCCCGGACGTCCAGCGAGTCCTCGGCCGTGCCCCGCGCCCCTTCGCGCACTGGGCCGCCCGCAACGTGGCCGCGTTCCGCTGAGACCCCTCAGCGCCGCCGGAACCGCGTCCAGCTCAACCCGCCCTGCCCGGTGGTGAGTTCGATCACGGCCGGGTCGGCGCCGTCGCCGTCCGGGGGGCCGCGAGGTGGGCGGCGTCGCCGAACAGGGTCACCTCCGGTACCCGGTCCCACCGGTGCTCGGCCGGCAGGGCGTCGACGGTCGGCCGCCCCAGGGTGCGGACGGCGGTGGCCGAGGCCGCGCCGCTGTTCTCGGGACCCGCAGGACCGGGCGAGTGCGGCCGGACGCGGCGGACTGTCAGTCCCGGTCGGCAGGATGGGTGGTGACGCAGCAGCCCGTACCGAGGAGCACCGTGACCACCGCCACCGAACCGACCCACCGCCCCGCCTTCCAGGCACTCTGGTGCGCCACCGACCTCGGTCCGCACCGCCCGTGCGGCGGTACGTACGAGTGGTACGACCCCGAGGCGCTGCCGCCGCTGGACCCGGCCCGCTTCGACGGCGGGTTCGGGTGGCTCGGCGGCACGGGCCCGGTGGTCCCGGAGATCGCCGGGCACCTCGACGCCGTTGCCGCCGAGCTGGCGGGCGCCGGGATGGTGCTGCCCGCGGACTTCACGGCTTTCCAGACCGGCGCCGACAGCCACCGGGCCCTGGACGCGGTGTCGGCCACGGCCTGCTGGACGGACGTCTCCTCGCCGATACCGAGCCCGGTGGAGCCAGGAGCCTTCCTGGTCCGCTTCCTGCGCGACCAGCAGGACTGCGTGCACTGGTACCTCTACCTCCGCGCCAGCGGGGAGGCCTTCGTGGTGGCCTCCCCGCTGGACCTCGCGGAAGCGCCCGGCCGGGACGAACCGGGCGTGCCGGTGGACTGGTTCGGGGCCATCGCCCGGTGCGCTTCCTCGTTCGAGGAGTTCGCGTACCGGTTCTGGGTGGAGAACCGCCTGTGGTGCGCGCTGCACGGGTACGGAGAGGAGAGCATGGACGACGAACTCGCCGGGTACCTCGCGCACTACGAGCGGGCCTGACACCCCTGCCCGGGGCGGGCAGCGGGCCGCCCCACGAGGGCGACACGTGGTGCTTCGCGCGAGCCGTCGACCCTCCCGCCGCTGCCGGAGTCGCCGACCGCCGCCCTCCTGCGCCAACTCGCGGTACCACGTGTTCGACGCACGCGGGTCGCGCTGGTCCTGGCGGTCGTTCGTCCTCGCCATGGCCTCGTCGTTCGGCGCCCTGCGAGTCGACGCCGCCGAGCAGGGCGCCGCCCTGCGGCCACTCGTGCTGTGCGCCACCGGCCCGAAGGCCGGACCCGCGCGGCACCCTGCGTCCCTTATCCGAGCGTGAGCATCGCCTCGGTGACCTCGCCGACCGCCGCATCGGGGATCGCGGTGGCGGCCTCCTCGAGGACGAGTAGCCGTGCCCCGGGGATCTCGCGCGCGATCGCCTCGCCGTTGCCGACGGGGAAGAACCGGTTGCGGCGGCCGTGGACGACGAGCGTGGGGATCCCGATCCCGGGCAGGCGTTCGCGCCAGCGGGGTTCGCAGTCGAGCCTGGAGAACACCAGGCCCAGCTGGTTGGCCATCCGGACCGGGGGTGCGGTGCCGGGCGTGCGGTCCCAGATGCGCGCGGCGGTTGCGCGCGCGGTGGCGGGGTCGTCGCCGAGGATCCGTGCGCCGGCGGCGGCGAACTCCGCAACCGCCTCGCGGTCGTTCCAGTCGGGCATCGGGCGGGTGAACAGGCGGCTCATCGTCGCCTGGTCGTGGTCGGGGAGGTCGTCGTCGGGCGGGCCGGGGGCGACCGCGCGGGTGCCGACCAGGGTGAGCGCGGAGAACGCGCCCGGGTGGTCGAGCACGGCCACCTGGGCGACCATCCCGCTGACGCCGATCCCCGCGAGGTGCGCGGGCGCCCCGCCGAGCGCCCCGCCGAGCGCCGCGGCGTCGGTGGCGAGGTCGCGCAGGGTGTAGGCGGGTGCCTGCGGATCCGTCGTCGTCGACTCCCCGCTGTCGCGCAGGTCGTAGCGCACCACACGGCGGCCGCCGGCGGCGAGGCGCTCGCAGAGCGCGCCGGGCCAGGAGAGCATCGTCGGCCCGCCCGCGAGCAGGACGAGTGGCGCGTCGTCGTCACCGAACGACTCGATGCCCAAGGCGATCCCGTTGGCATGGACGGTGGTCATCGGATCACCGGGATTCGTCGTGCCCGAGGCCGCGGTCGGGCGCGCTCATGTCGCCCGTGGCGGGTGTGCCGTCGGCGAGCCCGTAGCGCATGAAGACGGTGCCCTGCGGACCGGCCACCGGCGGTTCGAGGAGCGTGACGTTCGTGGGCACCGCGCCGCCGTCGAACACCTTCTTCCCGACGCCGAGCACGACCGGGTGCACCCAGAGGTCGAGGCGGTCGAAGAGCTTGTCGCGCAGGAGGGTCTGGACGAGGTCCAGGCTCCCGACGACCTTCACGTGTTCGTGCCGGTCGCGGAGCTCGCGCACCGCGGCGGGCAGGTCCGGGCCGAGCTGCGTGGACCCGGCCCACGGGAGCTCGGGCGTGCCCCGGGAGGCCACGTACTTCGGGACGCGGTTGAAGAGCTCGGCGATCTCGCCGTCCTTCTGGTGCGGCCAGTAGGCGGCGAAGATGTCGTACGTGCGCCTGCCGAGCAGGAGGGCGTCCGTATCCTCGTACGCGGCGAGGATCTGAGCCCCGGTGACCTCGTTCAGCAGGGGCGCCTGCCAGCCGCCGAACGGGAACCCGACCGGGTCCTCGTCGGGGCCGCCGGGCGCCTGCCCGACGAGGTCGAGGGTCGCGAACAGCTCGATGTGGATGAGTCCCATGTCTGTACTCCGATGAGTCGGTCGTTCCGGGCCGTCCCGGTCAAGATGTAGACCGGTCGGCGCCCGAAAACTCATCGCCGCGCCGCCAACCGATTTCCGCCGCCGCCCGTCCGTCTCCACCTGCGGCCGCCGCTGCCGCTGCCGGTCCCCCCTCGCCGGCGGTCACACCCGCACGGAGCGTCCTGGCCGGATCGGCATCGACGCACCGGTTCGGCGGCCGCCGGACGGACAATCGGCTTGCGGCGGGCAGCGGCGTTCGGACATGATCCTCCCCATGCGTGACCTCGACAGGAAGGGCGGCCCCCGCCCGAGCAGGTGAGCCCCACCCGCCGCCGACGAACGGCGGCCGGCCCCGTGCCACCCCTCGCCGGACGCCCGCACCCGGCCCCGCCGCCACGGTCAGGCCGCCCCCTCGGTTCCGCTCCGCCACGTTCACCGCCACGGCCACCACCGCGACCGCGCGCGAGCGCACACCCGCCGTCGGCGCACCCGCCGTCGACGCACCGGTGCCGCGCTCCCCGCCGCCCGCACACCCGCGGCCCACGCCGCCCGCCGCCTTCGTTCCCCGACGACAACGACCCCCCGGAGGAAACCCTGTGACGACGACCTCGCTGGACACCGCCTGGAGCCTCATGGAGTCCGGCGACCCGGGCGCCGCCATGCGCGAACTGCGCTCGGTCGCACGTGACCTGCCGGCCGCGCAGGTGGCCCCGCTGGTCGAGCGGCTGGCCGCCGACGGCGGCTTCGACGACCTCGTCGATGCCGCCCGCGCCCTGGCCGCCAAACCCACCCACCCCGACGCGCTCTACCGGTACGGCTACGCCTGCGTCGGGCGCGGCGCCTCCTTCCTCGCCGTCCCCGCACTCACCGAGGCCCTGCGCGCCGCCGAAGCCCCGCGGCGCGGCCTGCTCGCCAAGGTCCGCAGCCGCGCCGACCAGCGACTTCCGATCATCGCCGAACTCGCCACCGCCCTCGAGGACGAGGAGCACCACGCCGAGGCCGTCACCCTGCTGCGCGACCACGACGCGCTGCTCCGCGACTGGCCCGAGCGCTACCTGCTCGCCTACAACACCCTGATGGCCGGCGACGCCGCCGCGGCCCGCACCGCCTTCGACCGCCTGCCGGCCGAGGCCGGCCGGTGGCAGCCCGCCGCCGACCGGCTGCGCCGCTCCCTCGACCGCGCCGCGGCTGTCGCTGCCGCGCAGCCCGACGGCCCCGACCCGCTCCACCACCAGGCCCTGCGCGCCTGGCACTTCACCCTCACCGGCGGCCTGCTCGCCACCCTGTCCCCGTACGGGTGGGACGCGGGCATGACCGGCCGCTACGCCCTCCTACAGGACAGCTACGCGCTGTGCCGCGAAGGCCTGGAACGGCTGCGGTTGATCCTGGAGACGACCGGGACGCGCCCGCACTCGGTCTCCCTGCTGCCGGGCCGCGCGGACCGCGCGCTCGGCCTGGCCGCCGCGGGCCTGCTCGGTCTGCCCGCCCAGCCCTACCGGCCGGGCACGGCGAACACCGTGGTGGTGGCCTACGACCTGAGCGAGGCGGACGCCGACCTGGTCTCGCGCCTGAACGAGCGCGCACCGGGCGAGGTGCTGTACGAGCACGCGACCTGCTGGACCGAGCCGCCCGGCGTCGCAGCCGACGTCTGCGGCCTGCTCGGCCAGACGATCCTCGCGCCCTGGGAGCCGCTCGGCGGCGAGCCGGACGAGCGGACCGCCGAGGAACTGGCGGTCGACATCCGCTCCGCCGACCCGACCCCTGACCCCGGCGACGGTGAGACCCCGGCCGACCCGGACGAGGCACTGGCCGTCCTCGCCCGTGCGGTCGCCCCGCACTGGCTGACCGGTCCGCGCGACCGCTGCCGCTCCGCCGGCCCGGTGCGCAGCTCCCGCTTCGCCTGAGCCACGGGACGGAACATCACGCCGCCGGGCTGACACGCCGCTTCACGACGTCGAGGCCGGACCCGCATCAGGCGGTCGGCGGAGGGCAGGTCCTCGTCCAGGGCGCCTGTCCCCCCTGGACCCCCTGCTCCTGCGTGGGAAGTCGGGCCCGCCGACTTCCCACGCGGCGCATCGCGCCTCCAACCCGGCCCGGAACGCCTCCAGCCGCTCGGCCGGCCCCTGCGGGTGGCCCAGCATCGGGAGGTGGTCGCCGGGCATCTCGTCCGGCCGGAAGCCGAGCCGCTCGTCGACGTGGCGCCGCAGGAACGCGGGCGGGAGGAACCGGCCGGGCCGGTGGCCGGCAGCTACCTGGTCGGGTACCTCCGTCCCGGCCACTCAACGGCCACGGCGTCCCGAGCGGGCTCTCGGACCGTTCCTCCTGCTCAGCGCAGCTGCTCGGCCAGTCCGACGATGGTGCCCGCCGGGCCCGCCCGGTACCCGCGCTCCCCGGCGGCCATGGCCCCTACCTGCACCGGGGTGCGTGAGCCGGCCCGGGCCCCGCGCCACCGGGAGCCCGCCGGGCAACGGCCACCGGCGGCCACCGGCGGCCACCGGCGGCCCACCGGCGGCCACGGAAGGCCCGGCGAAAATCGGGTGCGGGGCCGATGCCCGGGCGGCAGAATCGGCGGCGATGCTTCAGATCACCGCCGATCGGCTGCTGGCCGATGTCGAGTCCCTGCCCCACGCCCTGCGCCTGCGCGAGATCGCCCGCGCCGCCCACCGCCTCGCGGAAGGGGGCCGACTTGCCGCCCTTCTCGACGAGTTGGCCACCGGTGGCCCGTACGAGCAGCGGGTCGCCGCGCTCGCTGCCCTGGCCGGTAAACAACTCCCGTACCTGTCGGGAAGGTTGACCGACCCCGATCCGGTGGTGCGCCGCTACGCCCACCGGGCGGTGCGTGAACTCCCGATGCCGGACGAGGTGGTGGAGCAGGCCATCCGCACCGCCCCGACCGCGGTCCGGGACGAGCTGATCCGCGCCGTCCTGAAGGCCGGCCGGACGGCGGTGGCCGAGCACCTGGTGCCCGTCGCCCGGCAGCGGTGGGGATGCGCCGAGGCGGGGCGGCTGCTGCCGGTCTGCTCACCGGCGTTCGTGGCCCGCGAACTGTCCGATCCGGCCCACGCCGTCACCTTCACCCGGTCGCTCGGCGAGCGTCACCCGGCAGCGGTGCTGGACGAGGCGGACCGTCGGCTCACCGAACTGCCCCGCGCGGAGCGGGCGTGGTTCTGGCGGCAGAACGCCGTCGGGCTGGGCGCCGCCGCCGGCCGGCTGCCCGGGAAGGCACTGGACCTGCTGGAGCGTCACCCCGCCGCCCAGTACCGGCCGACCTTTCCCGCGCCGTTGCGCGACACGTTCGCGGCCCTGGCCGCTCACGACCCGGAGCGGACCGCCCGGATGCTGGTGGCCGCCGGTCGGCACCGGCACGATCCGGTGCTGCGTCCCGCGCTCGCCCGCCGGCTGGTGGCGGCTCCGCTGCCGCTCCTCACCGAACTGGCCCACCGCAGCGCCGCCGACCACGCGGCGCTGTCGCGCCGACTGCCGCCGGCCGCCCGGCCGGCCCTGCACGACGCGGTGGTGGCCGTGTCGAAGGTCCACCCCCGTGGGTACTCCGGAGAGGTGCTGGCCACCCTGCCCGCGCCGGAGCGGATCGCCCGGGCCCGGGCCCGGCTGGCCGAGGAGCCCGAGGCGCTGGACCTGCTCGTCCACCTCCCGGCCGCCGAGGCGCTGCCCCGGCTGCTGGCGGAGACCAGGACGGCGGAGTCCTGGGACCGGGGCTACGCCTGGGGCCAGGTGGTGGTGCACGCCGGACTGTCCGGTGCGGCGAGCGCGGTCCGGGAAGCCCTGGTCCTGCTCCAGCGCCTGCGCAACGAACAGGACCCGGTGCGGGCCGAAGCCCTGGCAGAGGTCGCCGCCGTACCGCCGAAGCTCTTCGAGGCCGACGCGGCCGCACTCCTGGCGCGCCTCACCGAGGACGCGCTGACCGCGCGCGACTGCTCGCCGTACACCCGGACCCAACTCACCCGGCTGGCCTGCTCCGTGCTGGCCGAGCACGCCGGCGGCACCGCCCGGGACCTGGTCGACTGGGCCGTCCGCACGATCGAAAGGGTCGTGCCGGTCGTGCCGGCCGCGCCGGCCGCGCCGACCGCGCCGACCGCTCCAGCGCCGGCCGCGCCGGCTGTCCCACGGGAGCGGCAGGCCGCGGTGGCGGCCGAGCTGCGGCCGGCGCTGGAGCGGTCGACCTCACTGCTGCTCGCGTTCGTCGACGGACTGCACCCTGCCTCCCGTCGGCTTCCCTCGGTAGTCGGTCTGTTGGAGCGCGTGCCGGCCGATGACCGGGAGTACGGACGGGCGGTGACCCACCTGCTCGCAGACCCCGCCACCCGCGGGCAACGGGTGGCCCGCCTGATCGAGGCCGAGCCCGCCGCCGCCGCGCTCCCGGCAGTGCGGACGGTGCTTACCAGGGACCGCACCGATCTGCTCGCACCGCTGCTCGCCCCCATGCTCGCCACCGGGAGCAGTACGCCGGGCGGGCCCGCCCCGGTGCCGCTCACGCCGGTGCCGTCCGCCCCGATGCCGCTCACCCCGGTGCCGCGCGACCTCGCCGCCGCCGACCGCTGGACGGACCGGCAGGTACGGGCCGCCGCCGCATGGGTGGCCCGGACGGTGGACGACACCACGGCGACGCCCGAGCAGCGGACCACCGCCCTGCGGGCCGCCGCGTACCTGCCCGGCCACGGCCGGGAACTGCTGCTCCGGTACGTCGACTCGACCGACGTGGTGCTCTCCGAGGCCGCCCTCGCCGCGCTGCCGTGGACGGCCCGGCCCGCCGAGGCGCTGCCCGTGCTGCTCGGGTTCGCCGGCGACGAGCGCGCCCGGGTCGCGGTGTACGCGGCCGGCCGCGCCGCCCGGTTCACCCCGGCGGACGAGCTCGGCCCGGCCCTGACCCGGATCGTGACCGACCCGACGACCAAGGTGACCAGCCGCAAGCAGGCCGTCCGGCTCGCGGCCGCCCACCTGCCACTGCCCGAGGCGACCGCGCTGCTGGAAGCGGCCTACCGGGCCCCGGAGCAGCACCAGGACGTGCGGCGGGTGGTGGTGGAGCAGGTGGCGGCCCGGCCCGCCGACCTCCCGCTCTGGGACGTGCTGACGGAGATCGCCGAGGGCACCTCCGAGCTGCGGACGGTGCTCGCCGGGGACCTCCGCCCGTACGGACTGCCGGTGGACGACCGCCGCCGCTACGCGGAACTGGTCGGCCGGCTGGCCCTCGCCGAGGACACACTGGTCTCGGCCATGGGCGCGGGGAAGCTCGCGGTGTGGGGGCGGTACGCCCCGGAGGCGGTGGCCGCGATGGTCCCCGTGGTCACGGACCTGGCCGAACGGGAGCGGTGGCGGCCGGCCGCACGGGCGGTGGGCGCGATCGCCTGGTCGGACGCGCCGCACCCGTTCGGCGGCGTCGCCCCGGGGAGCCTGCTGGAGCAGACCCTGAGCCGCCTGATCGAGGCCGTCCGCGCCGGCGGGCCGGCGGACGACGAGGGCCGGGACGAGGCGGCCCGGCAGCGGATCGAGCAGTTCAGCAGCCGGCACTTCTACCGCGTGGAAGCGACGGCCGGCGGCCGCGCGAGGGACCGCGCCGTGGCCGCCCTGCTGATGACCGAGCCGTCCCTGGTCCCGCAGGCCGCCCCCCGCCTGTGCCGCGCCATCGACCTGGACTCCGCGACCCTCGGCGACGACCTCATCGAGCTGGCAGCCGTGTTGACGGATCGCCCGCTCCTCGCCGGCACGGTGGCCGAGGAACTGCGTCCGGACGACCACCGGACACCGCCGGGGGAGCACACGGCGGCGGCCGTCCGTCGGTTGACGGAGGACGGCGGCCTGGCCGCCGGGCTGTTCGCGGCCAGACTGGTGGCCCTGTACGGCCCCGGCCGGCAGTGGTCGGCGCCGTGGCGGGCGGCCCTGCTCGCCCTGCGCCGGCATCCGCAGCCCGATGTCCGCGACCGCGCCTTGAGCACCTGGACCGCGCAGGAGTGATGGTCCGCCAGGCCCGCCACGTCCGACTGCGCCGCCAGGAAGGCCCGTGTCGAGCACCCTGATGCGATCGCCGACGGCGAGGTCATACCCGAAGACGGCGGGCCCGAAGTCGTCCTGCGCCCGGACGAGTTCGGCCCGCCCGACCTCCAGCCCCACCCGGGGCGGCAGTGGCCCGAACGCGGCGGCCCGGCGGCGCACCGACCCCCAAGGCCGGCGACTGCGTCGCCCGCTGGTGCGGTGATCGGGATGGTGGATTCGCCTCGACGGCGCACGATGCTGATGAATGCGCCGGGATGTGCAGCACCACCAGGCTGTCCCCGTCTCACACGCTTCCCGGCATCGAACTCGTCCCGCCGACCTGCGACGGGCCGGCTGCGGGGCAACCCGGGCGGGACGGGACGCCACCGCGCCGGGCCGCGCGCACGGCGTTCGGCCGGACCAGTCGCGGGCCGATGCCGCGAACGCCGCACCGGCGCCCGGGGCCCGGTCAGGAGAGCCGGGTCGACCAGGTCCGGCGCGGCCTGCGCGCCGGCCGGCCCTCCGCCCGTCCCGGAACGTGCCGTCCGCTGCCCGCCTGACGGGGCCGGCATGGGGACAAGCGTTACATTGGGGCAGAAAGGGGCCCGATTGCCGACGGGGTGTGGCCGATGCACTCGATCATCGACTGGTTGCGCGGCCTGTCCGGCCCGGTCGTGTACGCGGTCGTCGGCGGCATGGTCTTCACCGAGGACGCCCTGTTCTTCAGCTTCTTCATCCCCGGCGAGACCGCCGCCGTCCTCGGCGGCTTCCTCGCCCACCAGGGCAGGGCATCCCTGGGCTGGATGGTCCTGGTCGTGGTCTGCGCGGCGATCCTCGGCGACTCCGCCGGCTATGAGATCGGCCGGCACCTCGGTCCGGCGATCCTTCGCACCGGCCCGCTGCGACGCCATGCCAAGCAGGTCGGTACGGCTAAGGACCTGATCCGCCGGCGCGGGCCGGCCGCCGTCTTCGTCGGCCGTTTCATCGCCTTCTTCCGCCCGCTGGTGCCCTCGCTGGCCGGGATGTCCCGCATGCCGTACCGCCGGTTCCTGTTCTACAACGCCCTCGGCGGGCTCGCCTGGGGTGTCGGCTTCACCCTCCTCGGCTACTTCGCCGGAGCCGCCTACACCAGGGTGGAGGGCACCGTCGGCCGGGTCGCCGCCATCGCGATCGCCGTGATCATCGCCATCGCCCTGCTGGTCTGGCACCTGCGGCGGCACCGCTCCCGGAGGCATGAGCAGTCGGACGACAGCGACGGACAGGATCCCTGAACCGGGCGGCCCCGACCTGCCGCCCGCTTCTCCGCTCCGGCCGCCGACGTCTTCGGCCGGGTGCGGGCCGGCGGCGACCGGTGAGCGACCGGCCCGAACAGCCGGGCCAGGGCGGTCCCGCTTGCCCGGCCCGCTTGCCCGGCCCGTCGGCCGGTCCGTCGGCCGGTCCCCGTCCTACCCACCGGGCCCGCTGGGCCGTAGGTTGGGCCGATGACGGCCGAGTTCGAGACCTTCGCGCGCACCGCCACCGGATTCACCCCCCACCCCTACCAGTCGGCGCTGGCCGCCGAGGGCCTGCCCACGCTGCTCGAGGCGCCCACCGGGGCCGGCAAGACCGTTGCCGCCGTGCTGCCGTGGCTGTACCGGCGGCTGGTCGCCGCGCCGGGGGCCACGCCGCGTCGGCTGGTGTTCGTGCTGCCCCGGCACAGCCTCGCCGGCCAGGCCTTCGGCCGGATCGGGGCGTGGCTGGAGCGCCTGGGCCTCACGGGCGAGGTGGGGCTGCACCTGCTCGCGGGCGCCGCGGCGCAGGAGGGCGGCTGGCGGCGGCGCCCCGAGCGCAGCGCGATCCTGGTCGGCACCCACGACATGGTGCTCAGCCGGGCGTTGATGCGCGGCTACGCGGACGCGCGGACGATGGCGCCGGTCTCGTACGCGCTGCTGCACACCGACGCCCAGTGGGTGTTCGACGAGGCGCACCTGCTCGGGCCGGGCCTGTCCACCGGCAGGCAACTCCAGCTCCTGCGGGATGAGTTGGGAACGGCTGCGGCGACCGGGACGATGTGGATGTCGTCGGTGCGGGGGCCGGGCGGTCTCGGCGGGAGAACGGTGCGCGCGCCGGACACGACCGGGACGGTGCGGCGCATCGGCCGTCTCGACCTCCCGCCCGGGCGTTACGTCGCCGCCCTCGCCGAGGCCGTCACCGCCGCGCACGTGCCGGGCACCCGGACCGTCGTGGTGCTCAACTCCCCGGAACGGGCGCGGGCCGTGCATGCCGGCCTGGCCGCCCGGGGGAGCGAGGCACTGCTGCTGCACCCGCACTTCCGCGCCGCCGACCTCGCCCGTGTCCTGGCCGCCGCCGAGGGCGGGCACGGCCTCGTCCTCGTCGCCACCCCCGCCCTGGAGGCCGGGCTGGACATCTCCGGCCGCACCCTGGTCACCGAACTCGCGCCCTGGGCCTCGCTCGTGCAGCGCGCCGGACGCTGCAACCGCCACGGCGAGCACCCGGACGGCGGCGACCTGCTGTGGTGCACGCCCCCCGAGGGCGGCGACGCGGCCACCGCGCGCTGGCTGACCGCCCACGAGGGCCGGGCCGTCACCCCCGGCGAACTGCTGACGGCCCGCGTCGACACGCCGTCGGCACCGGCCGGGCCGGGGCGCGAGGACGTCCTGGCCCTCTTCGACTCACCCGCCGCCGACTCACCCGCCGACGACACCGCCGCCGACGACACCGTCGGTGTGGACCACTGGATCTGCGACCCGGCGGAGGCCGCCTCGCTCCCGGCGCTGGTTGCCTGGCGCGCCTGGGAGTGTGCCGGGCAGGGCGAGGATGAGTCGGGTGAGGACGGACCGGGCGAGGACGGGCCCGGCGAGGACGAGCCGGATCCGGTCGGCGCCGAACTCTGCCCGGTGCCGCTCGGCGAGCTCCGGCGGCTGCCCGCCGGGCGGGCCTGGCTGCGCGACGCCCTGGACCGCCGGTGGCGCCCCGCGCGGCCGGAGGACCTGCGGCCCGGCGTCCGGCTGCTCCTGGGCGCCCGCACCGGCGGCTACCTCCCGGACCGGGGCTGGACCCCGGACAGTCCGGCCCCCGTCGCGTGCGAGGCCGTCGCCCCCGGGCGCCCGGCCTACGGCTGCACCGCCTGGGTCGGCCTCGACCAGCACCTCCAGGAGACCGCGCAGGAGGCGCAGGCGCTGCTCGCCGCGCTGCCCGCCCTGCCCACCGGCCTGTGGGAGGCGGTCGTCGAGGCGGCCCGCTTCCACGACCTCGGCAAGTGCCACGACGCCTTCCAGGAGAAACTGCGGGCCGGCTGCACCGACCCGCCCGGCGGGCTGCTCGCCAAGTCCAGGAACGGCGTCGGCGCCGACCCCCTGCCGCCCTACCGCTCGCCGCGCCCCCACCTGCGGCACGAGCTCGTCAGCGCCCTCCTGCTCTGGCAGGGCGGCCACCACCCGCTCGTGACCTACCTCGTCGCCGCCCACCACGGCCACGTCCGGCTCACCGTGCGCCCGCGCGGCGACGAGGCCCCGCTGCTGCTCGGCGTCGCGGACGGGGACCGCACCCCGCCCATCCGGCTGTCCACCGGCGAGCACTTCCCCGCCCGGACCCTGCACACCGCCGCCTTCCCGGCGGCCTGGACCGAACGTGCCCTGTCCCTGCGCGACACTCCCGGCCTCGGCCCGTTCCGCCTGGCCTTCCTCGAAACCCTGGTCCGCGTCGCCGACTGGCGTGCCAGCGCCCGCCACGACGGGCCCCTGGCCCCGACGACGGCCCCGGCAGGCTAGGAGGAACGGGCGGCGAAGCCGGCCGAGTCGCGGTCAGCTCCGCCGGCGCCCTGGCGTCCCTGGCGCCCTGGCCACCCTGGTCGCCGGGTGGGTCCGGGACGCCCTGGCGGCAAGGATCGGCCCGTCCCGACGACCCGCGCACGGGCCGAGCCACGCGAGGCGGTGCTCAGGGCTTACCCCCGTTGTCCACCACGCCGCCTTCTTGCCAAGGGGGTTCGCCCCCGCCCCCCTTCGTGCTCCCGCGAACTCTTGACCGCAATGTACTTTGCGTTGCAAAGTTGATGCACCGACAAAGCCATTCAGGGGGGATCAGTGGGAACACCGAACCAAGGCAGCCCGGCCGAGCTGCTGGCCGCCACCGACGGGTTACGGGCAGGGGCCCGGAGCCGACTGCGCGGGGCAGGGGTCCCGCTACTCGGCTTCGGCCTGCTCGCCCTGGCAGCCGTACCGATCGCCGGACAGGCCTTCAACTTCGGCGCCAACGGGCGGGACGTCACCTCGTACCCCGCCTTCGCCTACGCCCAGCTGACCGGCCTGTGCGTGCCGCACGCACCCGACGCCGCCTGCGAGCGGGGCGAGTTCGACGGGGCGGTGCTCCGCTTCCTGGCCTGGGGGATCTGGTACGTGCTGCTCCCGCTGGCCTGGTTCGCCCTGGCCCGCTGGTACCGGCGCCGCGGCGAGGCCCGCGGGATCGTGCCGCGCCGCGCCGTCTGGCTCACCACCACGGCCGTCGTCGGCGCCGTCGCCACCGCCGTCGTCATCGCCCTGGTCCTCGACACCGGCCGACACTTCGACCTCCAACTGCTGGCCAACCGCTACGCCTCGCCCTGGTACGTCCTGGGTGCCGGGCTGCTCGTCCTCGGCCTGGTCGAACGCAGCCCGCTGGTGGCCGGCGCCGGTCTCGCCCACGCGGTGCTGCTCACCGCCTACCTCTCGGCGCCCTGGGAGAGCGGCTGGCTGCCGTGGTCCGACCGGTCCGGCGGCTGGACCGACGGCCCCGCCGTGAAGGCCCTCCTGCTGGCGGCGATCCCCCTGGCCGCCGGTCTGGCGCGGTGGACCGCCGAGCGTCACCCGCCGACGGCATCCCGTACGGTCACCCCATGAGCGAGCGCAGTGAGCGGATCATCGGCAGGTGCCCGTGGGCGAACGCCCGCGCCGAGCAGGACGAGGCCGACGCATGAGCGCTGCCGACGGAGCCGACGGAGCTGACGGAGCCGGCGAGCAGCACCCGACCCTGGCCCTGGACGACACCGTCCACCAGCGGGTCCGGCTCGGGATCCTGACCATCGCCCGCGAGGCAGACCGGGTCGAGTTCGGCTTCCTCAAGGAACAACTCGGCGCCACCGACGGCAATCTGTCCCGCCACCTCAAGGTCCTCGAGGACTCCGGCCTGATCGCCGTCACCAAGGGCTACGCCGGCCGCCGCCCCCGCACCTGGCTCTCCCTCACCCCGCTCGGTGCCGAAGCGCTCGACCGTGAACTGCGCGCCCTCCGCGAACTCGTCCGCCGCCTCGACGCGGCGGCCGCGGGCGGACGACAGGAGTAGGGAGCAGGAAGTCGGCCCGGCCGACTTCCTGCTCCGGCCACAAGGTCGCCGAGCAGTCGAAGCACTATCGCTACTCGACGAGCCACCAGGCGGTCGTCGACGCCGAAACCCGCCTGGTTGTGGTGGTCGGCCGGCCCTGCCCGGCAACCGCAACGACTGCAGGGCATGGGAGGAATCCGGAGCCAAGGCCGCCGTCGGCCGGACAACCACGATCGCCGACGGCGGCTACCCCGGAACCGGCCTCGTCATCCCTGCACCGCCGACCCCGAGACGGCGAACTGACCGACTGGCAGGCCGAACACAACCACGACCACAAACGGGTTCGCGCCCGCGTCGAGCACGCCTTCGCCCGGATGAAGACCTGGAAGATCCTGCGCGACTGCCGCCTGAGAGGCGACGGTGTGCGCCACGCGATGCACGGCGTTGCCCGCCTACACAACCTCGCTCTCACGGAATGAGTCCCGCCGTATGCGGGACCTGAGAGCCCCCCGGGAGACTGCCCCCCACCTCGCAGTCTCGGAGGAGAATCAGGCGAGGCAGAACTCGTTGCCCTCGATGTCCTGCATCGTGATGCACGACTCGTTGACGCCATCGGCGCGCTGCGTCAGCACGTGTTTCGCGCCGAGCGCCATCAGCCGTGCGCATTCGGCCTCGAGTGTGGCCAGGCGCTCATCACCCACGAGCCCTGTGCCGACCCGCACATCAAGATGCACCCGGTTCTTGACGACCTTGCCCTCGGGAACTCGCTGGAAGAGCAGGCGCGGGGCCACACCCGAGGGATCGGTACACGCGAAGTAGATCTCGTCCTCGGGCGGCAGCGAGCGGTGATACTCCTCCCACGTGGCAAAGCCCTCCGGGACCGGCGGCACGACGTACCCCAGTACCTCGCACCAGAAGGCGGCGAGGCGCGCAGGTTCCGCGCAGTCGAAGGTCACTTGGAACTGTCTGATCGTTGACATCGGCGCACAATAACAGGGGCCCTGCTCATATCCCCAGGTCGGGAGGTCCGCAGTCATCGGGAGGAGGCACCTGCCACCCGCTGCCGTGTCGTGCGGTCGCAAGGGTGCACCGAGGTCAGCGTCTCCCCAAAGGGAACCTGGGATGCGATCCCGGCCAGCCACTCTCGTGCTGCCAAAGATCAGTTACGGGACAACCCTTGGTGCTGTGACCGATAAGGTTCACCGGGTTGGCGCTGGCGGAGCCTCAGCCGAACCACACGGTCCGGACCCGCGCGCTGCACGCCTACCTGCGGTGGCGCACCGTGAACGCCCGCCACTCCGACGTCCTCGCGGCCCAGCGCAAGGAGCGGGCCGGCATCCGCAGCGAGAAGGGCGTCCGATGGGGAGGGCACCCCAGAACCCAAGCAGCGTAACCGGGTTCGCACCCACATCTCAGTCGCACAGCACGAACCTCGCGAGGAGCTCCGCATGGACTATCAGGACGTCGACACGGCCGTGGCGGAGATGCTGAGGGTGCTCGATCCCCACACCGCCGAGGACTGGACGGTGCCGGCAGGGTCGCTGGAGTGGAGTTGCCGGGAGACAGCGGCGCACGTCGGGCACGACCTCCTGGCCTACGCAGGGCAAGTGGCATCGGGTGCCGCCGGCGCTTACCTCCCCTTCGACCTGAACGTCCGACGCACCGCCTCACCGACCGAGGTACTCCAGACGGTCAACGCCTGCGGCCGGCTCCTCAGCATCGCGTTGGCCACAGCCAGCCCCACCTTGCGGGCCTGGCACTGGGGTCCGTGCGACCCCGAGGGCTTCGCGGCAATGGGCGTGGCCGAAACCTTGCTCCACACCCACGACATCACGCAGGGACTGGCCGTGGACTGGCTGCCCCCGGCACTGCTGTGCGCGGCTGTGCTCGACCGTCTGTTCCCCGACGCCCCGCTCGGAGACCCTGTCGAGGTGCTTCTCTGGTGCACCGGCCGCCGGGAACTGGACGGCCTTCCCCGCCGGACATCGTGGACGTGGAAAGCGGCACTATCCGACTGAGAGCACTCAACGGGTGAACGTTCTCGGGCAGAGCAGTAGCGAGGGGTTATGGAGGCCCCACCATCGCATCAGGCCCCCCTGGACAGGAGAGGGGCGCCCAGCTGGCGAAGCATGTGCAGATCGTCGCGGATGGCCCAGCGCTCGGCGATGCGTCCGTCGATGAGGCGGTAGACGAAGGCCACGTCTGTCGCGTAGTCACCGCTGGGCGTGGGGAAGCCGAGGAAGGGAACTGACCGCTGACAAGGGCTCCCCCTGGGACGACGTTCCCACGGCTGAGCAGTCCCCTCCACCGCTGCGGACCGCCTCGGTCAGCGGCCCGGTCACCGGGGCCGGGTGAGTGTCGGTGGGGGGCTGACCGGATGATGCCCCGCGCAGTCCGGCGCGCCGGACCGCGCGGGATGCCCGGCGGGAGTCAGGCTTGCCGACATGACCGCGGAAGACAACAAGCGCCTGGTCCGACGCTTCTACGAGGAGATCGACGCGGGCAACCTCGACGCCATGGACGAGCTCGTCGCCGAGGACTACATCGACCACCATCCGCCGCCCTTTCCGGTCGCCCCCGGCCGCCAGGGACTCAAGGACGCGTTCCGGGTCTTCTGGGACGCCACCCCGGGCGCGCACCTCATCGAGGACCAGATCGCCGAGGGCGACAAGGTGGTGACCCGGCTTACCGCCACCGGCACCCACCGTGGCGACCTGCCCGGTGCCCCCGCTACCGGGAACCCGATGCGGATGACGGCGGTGGTCATCCACCGGATCGAGAACGGAAAACTGGCCGAGAAGTGGTCCGGCAAGGACGAACTCGGCCTGCTCCAGCAGATCGGCATCCTCCCGCCCCTCGGCGGCCCGACCCAATGACCGAGCCGGGTTGTCCTTAGGGGCCTGTGGCTGCCCGACACACCGCGCGCACCCCGGCCGCGGCCCCGGGCCCGGGTGGGAAACTGTGGGCCTGAGGAGAGGACGACCCGAACCCGCCACGGTTATCGGCTGCCGGTGAGCGAGCCCTGAGCAGCCCGAGCGGCCGGGAACGGCCATCGCGCCGGCCCCGAGCCCGCTCAGCGCCAGTCGTCCAGGAGGTACGAGCCAGGGTGGCTGTAGCCGGGCTGGTTGGGCCGGTGCATGGCGACCCCCTGCAGCCAGGTACGTAAGCCGCGCTCCACCAGCCGGCCGTAGGCCTCCGGGCGGCCGAGGTTGACGCCGGTGTCGAGGCCGGCTGCTCCGCGGTCAAGAGCCAACTGCTCGCAGGCGTCCAACAGTCGGTCGAACCGCGCGGCGCCCCCCGTCCCCGGCCGGACAGCACCGAACTTGACGAAGCAGACGTCGGGGCGGGCCTCCGAACCGGCGCCGCAGTGGCAGACGGCGAAGCCGTCGAGGCCACCGTCGCCGGGCAGCAGCACTGTGTCGCCCAGCTGGTTGGCGTGCAGTGTGGCGATCTCGTGCGTCAGATCGAGCCCCTCGTACACGGCCTCAGCAAGGTCGCGGCACTCGCCCGTGGGGTCGAGCGCACGCGAAACGGCTGGTATTACTGGGGCATGCAGGAAGAGACCGCACGCTCCGCGATCGACACGTTCATCTCCGCGTTCAACGCCACGGAGGACAGCTATGTGACTGCCCTGCTCTCCCAGGCCCTGACCTCAGACGTGGTCTTCTGGGGACCGTTGGGCCGCAGCGAAGGAATCGCGGCGGTCGAGCGGTTCGTGCTGGACATCCGGCGCCACCCGGCGGGGCCCGGCACGATGGTGCGCTGCTCAGCGGTGGACATGCCTGACGAATGGGCCCGGTACCAGTGGGTCTTCACCACGCCTGATGGAGGCCCCCGCCTGGCGGGAACGGACGTCGTCCATCTGCGACGGAGCCTCATCGACCAGTTCATCGTCTTCGCGGGGGAGATCGGGCCGTCCGCCTCCTGAGTCATCCTTCTGTCGCTGTCCTACTCCTGAACTTGCCCTGCGGTGTTGAGGGGGCGCCGGCCCCAGCGGATGCCCGCGGGTCAGCGCGGAGAAGACGAGTTCGACCTGGTTGAGCCAGGAGGCATGTGGCGGGGTCCAGCGGACGTGCCAGCGCGGGTGGGCGGCGAGCCAGGCGTTGGTGTGCTTGGCGGTGGTGGTGGGGGGCGTTGTCGAGGATCACGTGGATGTCCTTGTCGCGGGGCATGAGCCGGTCGAGCCGGCCAAGGAAGGCGGTGAAGGTCGCGGCGTCGTTGCGCTGGATGGTGTCGGTCAGGGTCTGCCCGGTGGAGACGTCGAGCGCGGCGATGATCGAGGCGGTGCCGTGGCGGGTGAGCCAGTCGCGGACCTTGTGCGGTTTCAGGTCCAAGTCAGCCAGGATCCGGCCGACTTGGGAGGAGGAGATCGGCGCGAACACCGTGTCCGCGACCTGGTCGGCGATCGCCGCGTGGGTTCAGGTCGCGGCGGGGCCGATCGGGATGCCGGTGGCCGCGGCGACCACCGCGACGCGTACCAGGTCGTCGTAGCGGCGCGGCCGCCCGAGCGTGCGGCGTCTTTCAAGCCCTCGAGCCCACGCTCGGCGAACCGGCCAGGCCACTTGCGGACCGTGTTCACGCTCACCGCCAGTCGGCGGGCGATCCCCGCGTTGCCCGCCCCGTCGGCCGCAGCCAGCACGATCCGGGCCCGGAGTACCTGTCTGACCTGCGCCTTCGCTGACGACGCGATCCGCTGCAGCACGCCGCGCGTCTCTTCGTCCACGACCACGGCCGCCGCCGCGTCCCGCCCCGACCCCTCCGCCATGAACAGTGATCATGGCGGAGGGGTGGGCCGGGACGGCAGGATGGCGCCGTGCCGAAGAACCCGCCAGAGTCCATGCAGCACCACCTGCGCCAGCGGCTGAACACCCGCGCCGCCGAGCGCTGGCCGCAGCTGGCCCGGGTCCACGTCCGCTTTCGCGCAGGATTCGCCTACGTGGAAGGTGAGTTGAGGAACGGCGAACGCCTGCCGCTATGTCGCCTCCGCTTCGCCGGAGTCCTGCACACCTGGGGCTTCGCGCTCTACCCCGCCAGCCGAGGCGGCTACGAGGACAACGTGCTCCCCAGCGGCCTACCCGTCGGCGCCCCCGAAGAATGCCTGAACTGCGCCTGCGGCCTCTACCTCGACAGCCCGGCGGCCTGACCGCTCCACGAACTTGCACGGAGCAGCACTAGATCAACAAGCAGAGGGGCAGGGCGGCTGGGCCGCAGCCGGAGTCGCCGGATCAGGAGACGCGCTTCAGCTGCCAGGCGTTGTCGTTGAAGCTCGGGTTCGACCAGGCGACGCAGCTGCTGCTGTAGTACGAGCCGGTCTGGACCCAGCCCGCGGGCGGGTAGGTGGTGCCGCAGGCCTGGACCACGGTGCCGACGGGAAGTCCGGTGAGCTGCTTTATCTGCTTGATGTTCGGGCTGAAGCTCTGCGTACCGCAACTGCTGCTGTAACCCCAACTCACGTCGACGTAGCCGGTCGGAGTGAGCGTGCTTCCGCACACGGTCGTGACGTCGCCCGGGGCGGCCTGGGCGGGCGCCGCGGTCAGGGCGAACATGGCAGCGGTGCCGGCGATGGCCATACAGGTGGTGCGGAGGCGAATCATGGGTGATGGCTCCTTCGATCGGGGGTGGCCCGTCAGGCCGTGGAGCCATTCCTATGGTCTGATCACCGGTTTCGGATAGCGACTTTCAGGCCTAAAGATCCACCGTGCAGATCTCCTCTTCCGCCGACACGGCACCGCCTCGATCGTCGCCGCCCTCGACGTGCGGGCCGGCGAGGTGCTCACCGACCCCATCGCCCGCAACAACGCGGCCACCTTCACCGCCTTCCTCGACCGACTCAACGCGGTGATCGCCTCTGACAAGGAGATCCACGTGGTGCTCGACAACGGCTCCTCACACACCGCCAAACACGCCAAGGCATGGTTCGCCTCCCATCCGCGCTGGCACGTCCCCTGGGCGCCGCCGCACGCCTCCTGGCTCAACCAAGTCGAGCTGTTCTTCTCCGCGCTGACCCGCCGCGTGCTCCGCCACGGAGACTTCGCCAACCGCGACGACCTGATCGACACGATGGACACCTACGTCCGCGGGCACAACAAGGCCGCTCGTCGTAGGCCAGGACGAAGGTGGCGCTCGACGAGGTCGGCGAAGGGAACCCCGCGCCGCACGACATACTCCCGGCGGATTACTCCGGTACCTCGCGGGGGCTACGAACGACATCAGAGTGTTTGCATCCACCGGCCGACGCGACAGAGGAGCTGCGGAACCTAGCGTCGATCCCATGAAACGCAATCGCCGTATCAGCGCTGTCGCGGTGCTGGCGCTCGCCGCCCTCGTCACCGGAACCGGCACCGGGTTCGCCGCCACGACCATACCGTCGGCCACACCGGTGGCCACGCACGCGTTCGACACCGCACCGGCCACGGCCACGGCCACCGCGCCCACGCGGTCCTTCCAAGGCACGCTCCCCGCGCCGACCGGCCCCTACGCCGCCGGCGAGGACGTCATCCACCTCACCGACGCGAGCCGTCCCGACCCGTGGGTGCCGTCATCCGGCCCCCGCCAACTGACCGTCACGATGGTCTACCCGGCCGTCCCCGGGACCGGGACGCCGGCCCCTTACATGACCCTCGCCGAGGCAGCCGGACACATCCAGCGCGCGAAGATACCGGCGAGCTCCGGCATCACCCCGCAGACCCTTTCCAGCGTCACCACCCACGCCTTCGACGGCGCGCGGCCGCAGAGGGGCAAGTATCCGCTGGTGGTCCTCTCACCCGGGTTCGGGGACCCGCGCATGGTGCTCACCGCGCTCGCGACCGACCTGGCCAGTCACGGCTACGTCGTCGCGCTCGTCGGCCACACCCACGAGGACAGCGGCGAGACGCTGGCGAACGGCCAGACGCCGCCGTGCGCGATCTGCGATGACCCGAACCTCGACATGGACACGGTCACCGCCAGCCGCGCGCTGGACGTGTCCTTCGTGATCGAGCAGTTGACGCATGGCAATACCGCGTGGCGCCTGGCACACCTCATCGACAAGCACGAGATCGGCATGGCCGGACACTCCATCGGCGGAGCGTCGGCCGCCGCCACGATGATCGCCGACCCGCGAGTACGGGCCGGGGTGAACATGGACGGCACCTTTTTCCCGGCCCCGTTGCCCGGCCGGATCAACCGGCCGTTCCTCATGCTGGGTGCGGCCGCCTACCACTCGGCCGGCGGTGGCGACAACTGGGGGCAGGCCTGGGCCGCCCTAGGCGGCTACAAGAAGTGGCTGGCGGTCACCGGCGCCAACCACCCCAGCTTCACCGACGCGGACCTGCTCGAGGAGCAGGCCGGGTTCCCGACGCCGCCCCTCGACCCCGAACGTGGAATCGTGATCACGCGTGAGTACGTGACGGCGTTCTTCGACCAGACGCTGAAGGGGATCCGCAGTCCGCTGCTGGACGGCCCCTCGCCGAACAATCCGGAAGTACTCTTCCAGCACTAGTGCAGCGCCGCGTTGATCCTTCGGGGGTTCAAGCGGCTTTGAGTGGGCTGCCATCGTAGGTCCAGCGGTAGGGCTTGGCGTCGTGTTCGTCGTAGGCCAAGACGAAGGTGGCGATGGCCGCGGCCAGTTCGTCGCGGGAGGCGAACTGGCCGCGGCGTAGTAGACGTCGGGTCAGGGTGGAGAAGAACAGCTCGACTTGGTCGAGCCGGCTGGCGTGTTCGGGGGACGGTGTCCACATGCCGCCCGGCCGCGCGGGCCGTGGCGGCGTTCGACCTTCCCTCGGCCAGTGCCAGGACCACCGAAGCCCGCTGCACCTGCCCGAACGGCGCGGTGCGCGAGTCTGCCAGGCGTTCAAGCACCTCACGCTCGGCCTGGGTCAGTTCGATCGTGAACGCTGCAACTGTGCAGGCTCAAGGACACCGGCCACCCCGAGATGTGGGGCTTCGCTCTGTTCACCTACGGCAACGAACGCTACGAGGACAACATCCTGCCCACGGGCCTGTCCTTCGGGAGCCCCGAAGACGCCCTCGACTGCGCCGTCGGCCTCTACCCCGGCGACCCCGCCAGCTGACCGGCAGCCCCCGAAGGATCAACGCGGCGCTGCACTAGGCTGGCCGGGGTCAAGTCGATGATCAAGGGGGCAGGACCGTGCGGATCGAACGTCACCAGGTGGACGGGGCGCGGGTGACGAAGGCCCGCGAGGACTTCGTGAACCGGATCGGGAGGCAGGTCCACTCCTACTCCCGCGCCGGCCTGATGACCACCACCGAGTGGCAGCTGATCGCCGACTCCTTCCTCGACTACCTCGGCGCCCTCTCCACCACTCGGCCCGACCTCGACACCCCCGAGGCCGAGGCCGTCCTCAAGGACGCCACCGAGGCCGCGGTCGGCGCCGTCTCCTTCGCCGCCTACTACCCGCACGACGGCTTCCACGTCTTCCTCGACTACCCCAACTTCGGGATGCGCTACGACCGCGAGGACGGGCAGGACCGCGACCCCCGCCACCGGGTCACCGCCCGGGAGTGGCTCGACGCCTTCTGCCTCGCGATCGTCTCCGACAAGGTCTCCGCCCACGGCGAGGCCTTCTGCTGGGCCCGGCAGTTGATGCCCGACGAGCCGGTCACGCCCACCCTGGAGCTGGTCGACGGCTTCTCGGCCCACTTCTTCGAGGAGGTCGACCTCCCCACCCCCGCCGAGCCGCAGCCCGGCCTGCGCGCTCTGCGCGCCCTCGCCGACGGGGACCGCGAGGCCTTCGACGCCGCTCTGCTCGCCCTCCTCCAGGACGGCCCGCACGGCACCGGACCGGCCGGCCTCCTGCCGCTGGTCCCGATCGCCCTCGCCGCCCTCGCGTACCGCACCTACGGCTGGACGCCGGCGGTCGACACCGACTACCTCCCCCACGCCCTGGTCACCGGCTTCGAGACCCCAGGCCCGCGCGTCCACGGCCTCGGCCGCGACCCACGTCCCGACGCCGTCGCCCACCTCGCCGCCGGACCCGTCGACCTCGACCGGCCGAGCCCGGCCCGCCCCCTCAGCCCGGACAGCGAGGCCCGGTTCGAGCGGCGCACCCTGGAGGCCGTCACGCCCAAGGACGGCGAGCCGCTGGACGCGTGGGAGCTCACGCGCGCCCTGCGCTACCAGAGCTACCTCCTCGCGGCGCGCGCCTCGCAGTCCTGCGACGCCACCGACGCCCAGCTCGACAACCTGCGGCTCGCCTCCCGGCTGGGGGCCGCCGTGTTCCGGGTCGCCCTCGCCGAGCCGGGTACCGAGGCCGAGGTGACGATCGACGGCCGGAGCCTGCGCTTCCCCGCCTGCCGGGACACGGACTTCGGCCCGGCCTTCTGGGAGACGGCCCTCTCCTACGCCCTGATCACCGGCGACTCGGAGGACCTCGAGCCGCTCGTCCTGGCCGGCCCCACGATCGCCGCCGAGGACCGCTCCCCGTTCGCCTCCTACCGCACCGCCCTGCACGACCACCTCCGCGGCGCCGACCCGCGGCCGGCCACCGAGCGGGCCCTGAAGGAGGTGGAACGCACCAGGGACCAGGGCTTCCTCCCGCCCCCGGTCGTCTTCTTCTCCCAGCTCGTCGAGGGCGACGAGACCACCTTCAACCTGGCCCTGCTGGACGCCCTGGAAGCCCACCGCGACCACTACTGCGTCGCCGACCGCGCCACCGACACCGACGCCGCACTCAGCCTCGACATCCTCGCCCTCGCCTGCCACGCCCGCCGCAGCCGCGGCTGGACCGTCCACGTCCGCTCGCCCTACCTCCCGCCCCGCCTGCTCGAAGCGGCCGGGCGCGCCTGACGCGCAGGCCGGTCCCGGCAAGCGCACCGCCGCCGTCGCCGGCGTCGCCGCTGGCACCGCGAAGGCCCCCCGCGCCACCACCGGGGGACCCGCCTGCCTGGAGCTACCGGGTCTTCGGCTTCTCGTAGTACGTGGCGGTGAGGGTCCAGGCGATGAGGGGACCGTGTGCCTCTCGCACCTGTTCCAGGGTCAGGCCGTCCGGGTCGGCCGAGACTTGCCGGCGCAGCATGTGCCGGTCCTTCCGGGGCAGTACCCACGCGGTCATCAGACGGTCGCCCGGAATGTCCCAGTCCACCGTGACGTGGTCCCGCCCGTCGAGGGTGGAGTGCGGGCCGGGGCTGTCGGGCTCCGGCTTGGGAGCGAGGCAGTCCGCGTACTGCAGCCGGGGCGGCAGGCGCTCGATCAGCTCGGGAATCGCCCGTTCCACGGGTGCCGACGGCGCGAAGTAGGCGACGATCTGCAGGTGCCCCGTCATTGCGGGCCCGACCAGGGAGTGGCCGGGGAGGAGGTCGACCCGTGAGGCCCGCCAGCAGTCGTCGATCGTCTGACTGAAGACGGGCCGCAGCCCGTACGTCCGCGCGATCGCCGCCAGCCGCGCCCGCAGCTGCTCCTCGGCGTCCTCGCAGGCCTGCCGGACAGGCTTGGAGCGGGCGAGCCGCCGCAGCCGCCAGGTGGCGGGCACGCCGGAGCGGAACGTTTGCAGAGCGACGATCGCGATGACGCCGACGCCGCCCAGGAACTGCTTCACCTTCGCCGTCCTGCGGCGCCCCTGGCTCATCCGCCCATGCTCGCCCAACTGTCCGGCCCCGCACCTGAGTACGCGTACTCAGGTGCGGGGCCGTCCGTCCGCCGTCAGGGGGCGCCGGCACCGCTGCGCCCGCTTTCGGCCTCCACCCGGCCGGTCCCGTCCGCTCGCTTGGCCGGAGGCCGCATGCCTCGACTCAGGTGAAGGCGAGGACGAGCACGACGGCCGCCAGCAGGAGGACAACCGTCAACACCGGCGCACCGGGGCGCCCGCCGGGTTCGGAGGTGACGGCGATCCACGAGAGGAGGGGGACCGCCAGCGAGAGGACGACCGCCAACCACCCCACGGTGCCCATGGGAACCCCGGCGACCTCGGCCCCCCAGACGGTCGTGAACATCACCGCCAGCCAGGCCGTCGCGGTCAACACCGCCCACGCCGCGCGCGCGGTCCACCGCTCGACCCGGTCGGCCGCGCGGAAGTTGGTGCGGGTCATCGTCAGGATCCGGGTCAAGTTCGCCATCGGAGCATCCTGTCGAACAACACCGCCGGGTACCAGGGCCGGACGCGCATCGCCCGACGCGCGTCGCCGAAGGCGGTTGCCGTTGCCCGACTCCCGATGCCCGACTCCTGCTTCCCGACTCCCGCTTCCCGGTCCGACCACCGATCCCCGCCGCCGTCCGCGCGAGCTCACTTCCCGTCGAGGGCCGCCTCCGGCCTCAACGCCTTTGTCAGTGGCCGAAGGTGGTCGGCGAGCAGCCCGGGCGGGTCCACTCGGCGTCAGACCGGCGGAATCACCCAGTCCGGCGCCCAGCTCCCGGCGTCGTGGCCGGCCGCTGTGGCGGCGAGGTGGGTGCGGAGGGTGGTCAGCGCCGGGTGGGGGTTGTCGCGGTGCCACAGGAGCGAGTGCGGGTAGACGGGTGTCGGGTCGGTCACCGGGATGCGGCGCAGGCCGTGGCCGGCGGGCCAGACGAGGCGGGTGTGCTCGCTCATGAAGGTGGCCAGGGCCGGGGTGTCGGCGATGGTGTCGAGGAGCGCGTCGGAGCCGAAGTTGGGGCCGGTCGCCTCGATGGTGAGGCCGAACGCGGCGACGAGGTCGTCGTAGTAGGCGGCCCACTCGCTGCCGGGGAGGATGCCGGGCATCCAGATCCGGTGTCCGGCGAGCTGGGCGAGTGTCACGGACTGGGCGGCGGCCAGCGCGTGGGCGGGGCCGGTGAGGAGCTGGAGCGGTTCGTCGAGCACCCGGACGGACTCGATGTCCTCGGGAAGGGGCCGGCCGGGCGCGGCGACGGCGCGGAAGGACGCGTCGATCGCACCGGACCGGATGGAGGAGACAGCCGTCTCGATGTCGAGCAGCATCAGCACGTCGAGGTCGATCTCGGGGTGCGCGTGGTGGAAGCCGCGCATCAGGCCCGAGGCTGCGCCGCGCGAGTTGATCACGTCGACGCGCAGTGGGCGGCGGCCGGCGCGCACGGACGCGACCGCGCGCTCGGCGGCGCGCAGCAGCTCGCGCGCGTGGGGCAGGAACGCTTGCCCGTCGATGGTGAGCTCGGCGCCGCGCGGCGTGCGGGTGAAGAGCCGCACGCCGAGCTCGCGCTCCAGCGCCGCGATGCGCTTGGAGACGGCCTGCTGGGTGATCGACAGGTCGGCGGCGGCTTTCTGGAACTGGCCGGCTTCTGCGATGGCGGCGAAGGTGCGTACGGCTTCGAGGTCCATGCCGACCCACCTTAGTGAACAACCAATGGTTGTGGAGAGACGCCAGGGCAGTTGTTTGACCTGTGCTTGTGTGGCTCGCTTAGCTCTCACCGGTCAACGTCGGTTTGTTCGAGTGGGTCGTCGAGGGGTGCGCTGGGCATGATGGGCAGGAGAGCGTTGGGCCGGCAGTTCGGCTGGCTGTGGGCGGCGTACGCGGTGAGCGCGTACGGGTCCGGGCTGGGGTTCGGGGCACTGCCACTGGTCGCCGTGCTGGTGTTGCACGCCGGCCCCGCCGAGGTGTCCGCGCTGTCCGCGGTGGGGCCTGCGGTGGGCGCGCTGATCGCGGTGCCGCTCGCGCCGTGGGTGGAGTTCCGGCGCAAGCGCCCGGTCATGATCGCGATGGACCTGACCCGGTTCGCGGCCATGGCGACGATCCCGGTCGCCTACGCCTTCGACCGGCTCGGTTTCGTCCAACTGCTCGTGGTGTCGGCCGTGGTCGCCGCAGCCAAGATCGCGTTCAACGCGGCCAGTGGCGCCTACCTCAAGGCCCTGGTCCGGCCGGAGGACCTGCTCGTGGCCAACGCGCGGTTCGAGTCCACGAACTGGAGTTCCATCGCGGTCGGGCCACCGCTGGGCGGGGCGGCGATCGGCCTGTTCGGGCCGGTCACCACCGTGGTGGCCGACGCGCTCAGCTACCTGCTCTCGGCGCTGGGCATCACCGCGATCCGCGGCCGGGAGGAAGCGCCGCAGGCAAGCGGCAAGAGCCCGGTCCGGGCGGGCGCACTGCTCGACGGCTGGCGGCACATCATGGGCGATCCCGGTCTGCGGGCGCTCTACCTGAACAACATGCTCGTCTCCGGCCTGATCATGGCCACCGAGCCGTTGCTCGCGGTGCTCCTCCTGGGCCGGCTCGGCTTCCCGCCCTGGCAGTACGCCCTCGCCTTCGCCGCCCCCTGCCTCGGCGGACTCGTCGGCTCCCGGCTGGCGCAGCGGGTCGTGGCCCGCTACGGACGGCACCGGGTCTTCCGGGTCATCGGGACCCTGCGCGCCGTCTGGCTGATCGGCCTGGTCTTCGTCCGTCCCGGCGTCGTCGGCCTCGTCACCGTGATGGCCGTCGAGCTGGCGATCATCATCAACATGAGCCTGTACACCCCGGTGCTCGCCACCTACCGGCTCGAACGCACGCCCGGACACCTCGTCGCCCGCACCCTGACGGCCTGGTCGATCGGCCAGCAGGCGTCCATCGCCGTCTGCACAGCGCTCGGCGGGCTGCTCGCCGACGTCACCGGCCCACGCACCGCCCTCGCGGCCGCGGGACTGCTCATCCTGGCCACCCCGCTCCTGCTACCCCGCCGCGACCAGACGCCGCAGCACGAGCCGGAAGCGTCCCTCAGCCGCACATGACACACCGCGACAACCCGACACCCAGGCCCGCGGCCGCATCAGGCCACATCCGGTACGCCAGGCCGCAGCTGGACCGCCAGTGCGTGTCCGAGCGGACCGGGCCGACCGCGCCGACCGGGCACACCGCCAGCCAGGAGGACACCCGCATGAGCACCGCCCCCGCCGCGCCCGCACTCGATCCCGCGCACACCGCTCTCCTCGTCCTGGACTGCCAGCCCGCGGTCCTGGCCGCCCTCCCCGAAGACCGGGACCGCGAGGCCCTGCTCGGCCGCCTGGCAGGGGCCATCGCCGACGTCCGGGCGATGGGCGGCACCATCGCCTACGTACGCGTCGGCTTCACCGAGGCCGACTGGGACGCGATCCCGGCCGTCAACAAGTCCTTCGGCCCGCTGGCCCGGCACCGTGCCCTGCACCACGAGGACCCCGCCACCGCCGTCCACCAGCGCCTGGCTCCCCAGGACGGCGACATCAGCGTGCGCAAGACCCGCTACGGCGGCATGTCCACCACCGACCTCGACCGGCAGCTGCGCGAACGCGGCATCACCACTCTGGTCGTCTCCGGCATCAGCACCAGCGGCGCCGTCCTGTCCACCGTCATCGACGCGGCCGACCGTGACTACCAGCTCTACGTCCTGTCCGACGGCGTCGCCGACCCGGACCCCGCGGCGCACCACGCCCTGCTCCGTCACGTCCTCCCCGCACGGGCCCGCCTCATCGACACCGCCGAACTGCCCACCCTGCGCCGGGCCGACTGACCCGAACCACGCACCGGGCCCACCCACGGCCGCCGCACGCGCACCCGGTGCGGCGGCCGCGGCGCCGGCCCGGCAGCAGCCCGGAGCTCTCACCCGCTGCCACGCTCGCCGCCCGGGTCACGGCACGCCCGGCCGGTACGTCCGGCACGGCACTGCCGGTAAGGATCGCCGGCGCCGCTTCCGCGTTCGGCCCCGGGCGTCTGCCGGGGTTGCCCGTCGCAGGGCGTGCTACCGGTCAGCCGCTTCCAGCACCTGCGTGACCAGGGAGACGTCGGCCTTGGGTATCACGATCACGTGCTGCTCGTCGCTCGCCGCCAGGTCGAAGCGGGCCATCTTCGGGTGCGGGGTCTTCTGCTCTGACGGCGACAGACGGAACGGACCCCGGAGGACGACGTTCTCGCGGGTGCGCTGGTTGCGCCAGGTCACCGTGCCGGCCGCGAGGTGGAGGTGGCCGGACGACGCGTGCGGGATGGTGCGTCCCTTGCCGACCGACAGCATCTTGACCGTGCCCAGCGTCGGGCTCGAGCAGAACACCTGCAAGGTGGTGCCCGCTCGAAGGTCGGCAAGGTCCTTCTCCGTGCTCAGCCGCCGGATGCCGAACATCGAAAGCAGGGTGTCGGAGAGCGTTCTGGTTCCCGCTGAGCGGCGGATGTCGGTCGTCACGGCGCAGATCATCCCAGGAACAGCCGGAAGGCTCGTGACCAGGGGGTCTCCGAGGAGAGCGGTGCACCTGGATGTACGGCAACCGCGGGTGGAACCGCCGACCTGTCCACCGGCCAGGACGCGCGGCGCCCGGCGACGCGGACCCTGCCCGGCGGCTCGGTGCCCGGCGCCCCGGCGAGGCACGCGGTTGGTTCCGCCGCCTGGTCTTCGTGGCCCCGCGTCGGTCGCTCAGGTGCCCGGCGAGCGCGTGGTCGTGCCGGCGGTCAGCCGCCAGAGCCCGGCCACTTCGTAGTAGATGCCGTTCACCACCTGCAACAGCACCAGGGTGACCGGCCAGAGCAGCGCGCCGAGGCCGGGCACCAGGTCCACCGGCAGGGTGTAGGCCATCACGACCCGTGCGGCGGCGTCGAGCAGCATCGCCACGCCCCAGATCGCGGTCGAGACCCGCCAGATCCGCCGGAAGGCCGGCTCGCGGTCCCACAGCACGTCCCAGGAGGTGCCGTCGGAGCGGAACCGCCCCTCCAGCAGGGGTCGGCCGCCGTGGAAGAGCAGCGGGCGCCTGGCCCTGATCGAGATCAGGAACCAGAGCCCGGCGACGCCGGTCAGCCAACCGTCCTTGGCCAGCAGGAACCGGGGGCTGCCGCTGACCAGTGCGGCTGCGACGCCCAGCAGCATGGTCCCGGCGATGAATCCCGCCATGCCCTCCAGGCTGCGGGTGCGCAGCCACTGCACCGCTGTGGTGAGCGCCGGCAGGAAGGCGCCCGCCAGCAGCGCGACGAAGACGCTGACGCCGGCGGCGCGCAGGCCGTAGTACACCGCGATCGGGACCGCGATGTCCCACACGAGACCGAGCAGCAGGCGTCGCCCGCTCGGCCGCGGCGGCGGCGCCTCGGGGGTCGTCACCGCCGGCACACCGGGCGTGGTCATGGTGTCCTTCGGGTCGCGAGAAGGGCCGGGGTGGTGATCTCACGGACGCGGTCGTCCACGCTCAGGTGGGGCGGCTGCGTCATCCGCACGATGGCGGCGTCGATCGCGGACTTCAGGGGGAGTGCCGTCAGGGTGGTGTCGAACTCCCGGAATTCCTCGAAGGCAGTCCGTCCGTACCCGCTCTCGGCCAGGACCCGGACGGTGGCCGCGATGGTCTGGCCGCGCCGCCCGGTCGAGCTGGGCGATCGCCGCCCGCCTCGTGTTACCTGCACGGGTGACTTCTTCCTTGGCGGGACAACGGCCAAACCCGAGGCCGTTTCCGGCTGTTCACGGGCCCTGCGCCGGCCCCGCACCGCGACGGTCCCGCTGCCCGCGCCCGCCGTCTCCTGCTCACCGACGGCACGCGGGGGCGTCGCGGGCAGGGTCTCGTCGCGGGCAGGGCTCCGTCGCGGTGTCGGGTCGTCAGCTCTTCAGGCGGTCGCCTTGAGGGCGTCGTCGAGCCAGTCGTAGATGCGGGCCTGGGTCAGGCGCATGGCGCCGGGGTGGCAGTGGGCGCCGGCGCCTTCCTCGGCGGTGAAGACCATCAGGGTCTTGGGGCAGGTGAGGTGGTCGTAGAGCTGTTCGGGCTGGCCCTTGAAGAACATGTCGTCTTCGGCGTCGCAGACGAGGGTGGGGCACTGGATCCGTTCGGCGATGCCGCCGGCAAGGGTGTAGTCGAGGTAGGAGGCGTTGAAGGCCCGGGGGGTGTCGACACCCATGACGTACATGCCGTGGTTGAACGCCCAGCGGGCGATCGGGTCCTTGGTCATGATCTGCTCGAGGGCGGCGTCGAGTTCGGGAGCGGACTGTGCACGCAGGAGCCGCTCGGCCTCCTCGCGGGTGCCGGGGATGTTGCGGACGGAGGTCTGGCCGAGGTCGTAGAGGCCGTCGACGGCTATCAGCGCGGCCAGGCGGTGCTCGAACGCCGCGGCCCTGGGGGCGAGGACGCCGCCCATGCTGAGGCCGAGGAGCGCGATACGGCTGTTGTCGACGTCCGGGAGGGTCTCGGCGAAATCCACGACGGGGGTGATGACGTTCTCCCAGTCGGGGCGGAAGACCAGACCCTCGTGGTGGCGCGGCCCGGGCATGCCGGGGCCGTCGAAGACCAGCACGGTGTAGCCGCGCTCGACACCGGCCATCGCCCCGAAGAAGTGCATCTCCTCGGCGGTGCCGTCGAAGCCGTTGTGCATGATCAGCGTCGGCCGCGGTGTCCCGGAGTCGTCGACCCGGTACAGGTAGCCCGGCAGGGTGGTGTCCTCGTACGGGATGGCGACCGGCTCGATGACCGGGGTGAACAGCGGCGCCGCCGCCCGGAAGCAGGCCACGCTGCGGTCGTAGGCGTGGTCGTGGCGGGGGTCGCAGGGGTGGCCGTGCAGGAAGAACTCGGCCGACCGGTAGTAGTTCGACGCCCGCAGGAACCCGTCCCGGGCACTCACCCGGTGACCGGCCGCCAGCGCCTTCTCGGCCTCGCCGGCCACCCGGTCGGCGGTGGCCAGCCACTCGGTGTACCAGCTGGTGTAGTCGCCCTCGGTGATCCGCTCACCGGTCGAGACGACCTCGCCGAAGTCCGCGCCGCCGTAGGCGATGTGGCTCATCGACCGCAGGGTCTCGTACCAGAACTGGATGTTGTTCGGGAACAGCAGCTGCTTCATCGCGCACTCTCCTTCATCGGCAAGCACAGATGTGTGCTTGCGAGTGAGACTGTAGACCCTTCGGGTCCTCAGAAGCAAATATTTGTGCTTACGATGGGGGTATGACCCAGAAAGAAGCGTCCGCCCGAGTCCGCAGGAGCCCCGAACAGGTCCGCGCGGCCGTCCACCAGGCGGTCGTCGACCTGCTCTCCGACCCGGAGGGCGAGGAGATCAACATCCCCGCGATCGCGCAACGCGCCGGCGTCAACCACACCAGCGTCTACCGGCGCTGGGGCAGCCTCGACGCACTCCTGGCCGACATGGTCACCACCCGCCTCGAACGCGACTCACCGCTGAACGACACCGGCACCCTGCGCGGCGACCTCCTCGCCTGGGCCGAAGCCACCGTCGCGAGCATGCGCACACCCGAAGGCCGCGCCCTCGTGCGCGCCGTCGTCCTGTCCATGCCGAACAGCGCCCACGCCAAGGCCGAGCGTGCGCAGCACTTCCAGCGCCGGATGCACTCCATCGAGCAGATCCGCCGACGGGCCACGGCCCGAGGCGAGAACCCACCGACCCTGGAACAGATCCTCGACCAGCTCATCGCGCCGTTCTACATCCGGGTGATCTTCGGCATCGACCCGCCGGCCGGCGGCTACCCCGAGCTCCTCGTCGACAGACTGCTCGGTAACGGAAGTGCGCCCTGCTCAGGCAGTGCGTCCACGGCGAACCAGGGCCGTATCGGGTGGCGAGGCCCCGCCGTTCCTTGATCTTGTTGATGCAGCGTTCCACGGTGTTGCGGTCGAGGTCCGCGTCGTGGGAGAGGGGGCGGCCGCCCTTGCTGCCCTTCCTCCTGCGGTTCGCGGCCCGGTCGGTCTTCTCCGGGATCACGGCCGTGATCCGACGTCGGCGCAGGTGGGTCGCGGACCTCAGTCGATGCGGGAGACCTGGTAGTGGCTGATGTACCAGTCGTCGTGCGCGCGCTGTACCAGCACGCTGAGATTGACGCCCAGTGTCGGCCGGTCGGTGAACGAGAAGTCGACACTCAGGTAACCGAGCACGAGGTCGTCGGCGAGCTGCCTGGTTTCGAGAATGCGATATGCGGCCGTCATCCCGAGGGGCTGGGAATCGTAGTAGTCGGCGACGCCCTGCCGGCCGACGCTGTACGGGTGCAGTCCCTGGAAGATCGCGTCCTGGGTGAAGCGGGAGGCGACCAGCTGCGGTTCGTGCGCGTCGACGGCCGCCTTCCACTGGTCGAGGACGCCGCGCAGGATCGCTTCGGCTTCTGTCGTGCCGTTCATCGGGATTCTCCTCGGGTGCGATCGGGGATCAGAGCTGCCAGGGCCCGCAGATGTGCACGCTCGAGGCTCCCGAACGTCTGGGTGCGACACCGCCCGGCTGCCCACCACCGATCCGCGCAACCGGGACCGCTACTCCTGGAGCCCGGGGTCACTCGGGTGCGGGGACAGCGCAGTTACCGTGTCGTGCCGCCACGCTCGCAGCGGCATCGACGCAAGCACCTGCTCCAAGTGCTCCGCGTCGTCCGCGCTGAACAGGCCCCAGGTGCGCCATTCGCCGGGGGCGAGCGGCGGACGCCACAGCCGCAGCAGGCTTCCCTGAGCGGCCAGTTCCCGCGCCCGTGCCGCCTCTCTGGCTCGGATCTCCGCCACGGCCTCCTCGGAAGTGCCCTCCGGCACACTGGTCACCATGTCGACCAGGAACTCCATGGGTGGCTCTCCTTATGACGTCGTGCCCGACACTGGACGACACTAACGTCGGCCCGGCGTGGCGGTGATCATGTGCGGGCGCGGCGCGCCGAGAGGCACCGGACGTCCGGCCGGCCGCGAGGCCGCCTCGGCCCGGACGCCGTCTAGAATCTGGCCCCACGGCCGAAGAGGGGCGCGACCACGGGGGGCGGCGTGACGGAGTCCGCAGGTTTCGGGTGTGCGGCGTGCTGTGCCGAGGACGCCTCGGTGGCGCGGGCGCACCACCAGAGTTACACCGGGGTCCGGGTCGAGAAGATGATCCAGGACGACTCGCACTTCATCGTCTCCGTCCAGCGCTGTGGCCTCTGTGCGCAGGCCTTCGTGAGCGTCTTCACCGAGTACGTCGACTGGGTCGCCTCGCGGGACGCGCAGTACCGGACCGTGCTGCCGATCACGGACGCCGAGGCGGGCGATCTGACGGCTGGGCGGTTGAGCCCGTACCGGGTCGGGGCCCTCGGGCGCGGTCGCCGCCACCTGCAGAGCGACTGGCCGAGCGAGGCCGACGAGCCGTCCGTGTACTGGGACAGCGGCGTGTTCGAGGTGCGGGAGGGGTACTGACCCGGCCGGCTCCGCGCGCCGCCCCCGCCCCCACCGAGGACGGAGCGGCGGTCCGGCCGTCGGACTATCGTGTCGGTCCAGGCGGCGGTCGTCTCGCGCGGTGCGAGGAGCAGTCGCCGGCGAGGGGGATCGCGCATGCCGAAGGGGCTGGCCCAGTTGGGCCCAGCGCTCTACGTGACGAGGGCTGGGGACCAGCGCCTGGGCCCGGCTCCGCCGAGCAGCGGCGACCGGGGCCTGCTGCGCAGCGGGTCCGTTCCCTGCCTGCTGACGGTCCTGCGGGTGGCGGCGCACCAGGAAGCGGACAGGGGCGCCGGCATGGGCCTGGCGGTGGCGCTGGTGCGTGCCGGTCATCTCGCCCGGGCGGTCGAGCTGGTTCGGACGGGCGCGGGCCGGTCCGGTCCGGAGAAGGACCTCGTCCGTCTGGTGCGGACGGCGGGCGAGGCCGGAGACCTGGACGGTGCGCGGGCGCTCGCCGAGTCGTTGACCGACCGCTCGCTGCGGGACTGCGCCCTGGTCGCCCACATCCCGGCGGTGGCGCGCGCCGGTGAACGCGGGCGCGCCGTCGGCCTGGTGGAGACGGTCCGCTATCCGCACAACTGGCCGCGGGCGTGGGCCGGGTTGGCGAAGGCGGTGGCCGACAGCGGCGACTTCCCCGCGGCGCTCGGGTACGCCGCCAGAGCCGCCGAGTGCGCGGGCGGCGCGGAGATGGGGCGGGTGCTCGTCACGGGCATGGAGATCGCACTCGCCGCCGGGGACCGCGTCCTGGCCGGCACGTTCGCCGACCGCGTGGAGGACCTCGTGCGGTGCGAGAGCCGCAATGGTGTCGGACAGCGCTCGTTCCTCGTCGCGGTGCTGGCTTTGGAGGCCTGTAGCGGTGACCTGGACCGGCTCGACGCCGTGCTGCGCAGCCTGGTCCGTGCCGCCGCCGCGAAGGCTGCCGAGGCGGCGGCTGCCGAGGCAGCGGCGGCAGGGTCGCCGGAGAGCGACGCCGACTCGGATGCCCTGTGTCTCACGATCCTCGCCCGGCCCCGCCCGCCCTTCGACGCCCGGATCGTGCCCGAGCTGCTGGAGGCGGTCGCCGAGACCGCCGACCGGGAGGTGGCCCTCGCCTTGGCGGGCCGGGCCGAGGCACTGCTCCGCTCCGACGCGGGCCTCGACAGCCTCGGGCTGCGGGAGGCCGTGACCTTGCTGCTGGCCCGGCACGGGCAGGTCGAGCGGGCCATGGCGATCGCCGACCGGATCGTCGAGCCCGATCTGCGCGCGGCGCGCAAGGCCGAGATCGTCGAGGTGCTGGCCTGGTCCGGGGACACGGACCAGGCCGAGGACCTCGCCCGCGCCTTCGCGGACCGCTGGGCGCGGAGCCGGGCCTTGATGGCCGTCGTCGGCGAGCTGGCCCGGCGCGGCGAGACGGCCCGGGCCGAGGCCCTCGTCCCCGCGATCCCCGACCGCTGGGGGCGGGACGAGGCGCTCATCGACGTCGTCGGCGCGTTGGCCCGCCAGGGCGAGCCGGAGCGGGCCGAGGACGTCGCCCACACGATCCGCCACGGCCGGACGCGGGCCCGTGCACTGGCCGCTCTGGTGGAGGTGTCGGAGCCCGCCCGCGCCCGCAGGCTGGCCGCCCGGGCCGTGTTCCTCGGCGGCTGGGCGATGGTCCTCGAAGACCTGGAGGAGATCGCCCCCGGCGGGGCACTGGCCATTGCCGCCGAGCTGATGGCCCGGCAGGAGGCCCGCACCCCCACCACGCACGAGGCGCGACGACGAGGACGGCTCCCGGCCCGGCGGCCGTGACGCGAGGCTGAGAACGGCGCGGGAGCGCACGAGCCGGACCGACTCCCGTGAGGGAGCGGGCCTGCTTCGCTGCCCTCGGACGCGACCCGGCGGCGATGCCGTGGGCGTCGATGCGGATTCTCGACCGCGTGTTCCGTGGTGTCAGCGACCGGTGCGATGCCGCAGGGAGAAGGGGGAGCTCGTGAACGGTGGGGGAGACCGGGTCCGTGCTGGGGGTCTCCCCGGGTCTGTTGCCCCCGCCGGCTGTCCTGCTGCTCGCTGCTCCCGTGGGTGGCCGGCCTGCCGGCTTCGCGTCCGGGCCGGGGCGGCGTCAGGTGTGTATGCCGGCAACAGGATTGACCGGGGGGCCGCCACACCATATTTTGAACGCGTTCAATCTTATGGAGGGGGGCATGGACATGCTTCAGCACGTCGGGCCTGGGGCGGCTGCGGAAGGCGCAGGACCGGTCGGGGGAGCATCCGCCGCGTCCCCGGCGACGATGCGCGCCGGTGGCGGCAGCGGCGGCAGCGGGCGGCGTCGGCCGCAGCCGGGCGTGAGGAGCCAGCCGGACAGGAGGAGGCGGCGCGGTCTCTGCTACGCCACCGTCCACTCCTTCACCGTCGCCCTGCTCGTCCTGCTGCCCGCGGCCTACCTGACCGTGTTCGAGCTGTCCGACGGCTACCCCGGCGCAGACCCGGCGATGTACCTCCTGCTCGTGCTGCCGCTCCTACTCCTCCCGTTCGCCATCGGTACCCGTACCTCGGCCGGCCACCGGCGGGCAGCCCTGCGCTGGTTCGGGCGCGCCGTGGCGTACTACGTCGCCTGCTTCCTGGCCCCGCTCGTCCTGCTCCTCGCACTGGCCTCGCTGGCCTTCACCGCGGCCCTCGGCGGCACCTGGACGTCGGAGTCACTGCTGCTGGAGGGGCTCGAATACATCAGCCTGGCCGCCCTGCTGTTCGGCGGCTCCGTCGTCGTCGCGCTGTTCATGGTGGCGCCATGGGCGGCGCGAGGCCTGGACGCCCGCCCCGTCCTCGCCGTCCTCGCCAACGTCATGCCGACTCTCGTGGTCATGATCGGCGCCATTCCCGCCGTGATCGTCATCGCCGTCCACCTGGTCTTCACCTACCGGGTGATGCCTGCCGCCACCCTGTGGCGGCGCTCCCACCCGGGCGCGAGAGCCGCAGGGCAGCGGCAGGCAGACTCCGCCCCCCACCAGCGGCGGTACCGGTGACCGGCCCTGACGGGCCGTCCTGACCGACCGTCCTGACGGACCGCCCCGCGGGTGGTGAGGGGTCGGAGCATGCGAGCGTCGGCGGACGTCGGCGCGTGGTCCTCCGCGCTGATCCTGGAGGAATCGGCCGAGCCGTTCACGTTCGTCGTCGATGCCGGCGGTGTGAGGAGCCGTTGTCGTACCGACCACGCTGAGCACGAGTTCGAGTGTGACGGTGGGGTCGGGCCGAACTACTCGGTCGTGGCACCGGGTTGGGCTGCGGCCCACGCGGCCCGCAGCTCCGAGAGGCGCGACCGGATTTCCGGGTCGTCGGCGCTCGATGCGACCAGGCCTGGCAGGACGACCGGCCGCCCCTTGTGCCGGCGCACCTCGAGGAGGCAGTGATCGATGCCCCGGTTGACCTCCGGTGAGAACCCGAACGACCGCACCTGCGGCCAGGGGACCACACGTGTCCTCAGCAGGGTCCGCGTGGTGAGGCCCGTGGTACTCACCGTGGTACTGCCGCAGAAGGGGCCCACGAAGGAGGCGGCGATGACGTAGGCGACGATCAGGCCGGCCGTGAAGAGTGCGATCATCGTAGGATCCCGGCCCTTGGCCGCTGCGGCGAGGACGAAGGCAAGGGCGCAGGCCAGAGCGGTCGGGAAGAGGACCAAGGTCCTCCGGCCCGTCCGCCGGAACCGGATCGGCGCCTTGAAGTAGCGCTGCCCGTCGCGCCGATCGCTCATGGATCCCCCGCTCGCTGTGCCGCCGACCGTCATTGTCCTGGAGGTCCTGGGCGCAAGCCAAACTTCTGACACGGCCGACTTCCCCGGTTGCCCCTGCGGGCATGACCGGTTCGGACGAAGAGCGGGATGGGGTTGAGGTCCGCGCAACCCTCGCCAGGTGCGCGCCCTGGAGCGCCAGCACCTCCCGCTCGGAGAGCAGGTAGGTGGCCTCGCCCGCGACCACCCCGGCGTGCAGGTGGCGCTTGAATCCGATGAACCGTGTCACGCCGCGACGACTCCGGTGTCGGCGGGCCGGTCGAGGTTCTCGACGACGAGGACCGGCTGCTCGGCGGCGGCGGACGGCTCCTCGGCGGGCGGGTGCTACCAGTTGGCCCAGAGGAGGTTCCAGCCGCCGAGGCCGTTGTCGGGGGCGACGGTCTTCTCCTTGGTGTTCACGACCGTGACGACGTCGCCGATCAGCGAGCTGTTGAAGAACGACCCCGCGGGGGAGGTGTCGCTGCCGCCCTCCACGTCCTTGAGCGCGACGCAGCCGTGGCTGGTGTTGGCCGTGCCGAACGGATCGCCCTTGTACCAGTAGTTCCCGTGGAGGTAGGTGCCGCTCCTCGTCAGCCGCATCGCGTGCGGGACGTCAGGGATGTTGTACTCATTGCCCAGGCCGACGGTCTGGGAGTTCATGTGGGTGACGTTCTCCTTGGACATGATGACCATGGTTCCGCCCCAGGAGGGGTACTGCTCGTCGCCGAGGGTGGCGGGCACGGTGGTGGACTTGCCGTCCCGCTTGATCGTCATCAGGTGCGTGGCGGCGTCCGCGGTGGAGACCTGGGAGCGGCCGATGGTGAACGGTTCGTCCTTGTCGATGTCGCCCCAGACGCCGGGGGCGACTTCGACGTTCTTCAGCCGGTAGTGGATGGTGACCTTGGTGTTCGGCTTCCAGTACTCCGCCGGGCGGAAGTCGATCCGGTTGTCGCCGAACCAGTGGCCCTTCACCTCGGTGCCGTTGTCCGTCTCGAAGGTGATGCCCTTGGCGACGGCGTCCTTGTTCACGATCTTGCTGCTGAAGTCCACCTTGACGATCATGCCCACGCCGTAGGTCTGGCCGTCGGCGATGTTGTCGTTGGTGGACACCTGCTTGCCGGGCGAGACGGTGGTGAAGGCACTGGTGGCCGCGGAGACCAGACCGTCGGCGTCCTTCGCCTGGGCGTTGACCGTGTACGTCGTGCCGGGGGCGAGCGCGGCGGCGGGCTTCCAGCCGGTGCCGTCCGGGGTGATCGAGCCCTGGACGGGCTTGCCGTCCTTGTCGGTCACGTCGACGGCGGTGAGCTTGCCGTGGGAGACGGACACCTGGAGCGCGGTCGGTGCCACTCCCTGGGCCCCGTCCTTCGGCTCCATGTCCAGCACCGCGGTCGACGTCCTCGGCGTCGTCGGGGCAGCCGCCGCGGCCGCCCCGCCGGGGGTGCCGGAGGCGGCGGCGTCAGTGCCCTTGCCCTGGCCGTCGCCGCAGGCCGCGGACATCAGCAGGACCCCGCCCATCGCCAGTGCCACCGCACCGCGGTGGAATCGGTCGTTGGTGCGTATCGCGGCCCGGGCCGCTCGAACAGTGCTCACAGTTGCTCCCTCTCGGTGTTCGACGTCAGCTTGTGCGCCCGTTCGTCCCAGCCGCAACGGTGGGCCGGCGATCAGGGACGCGGGGACGCCTTTACCCGGTTTGAGCTGGGAGGACGTAACCTTCCTGGGACGCGCTCGCGGGGCGCTGGGACGGCACGGCCGGTGCCGGCGGCGGTCTCGGGGGAACCGTGGGACGGTCTGCGGCGTGCTTGTCTGCCGGAGCTCACGTCGGCCCGCGTCCCGGTGATCCGGCTGTCGGCGACGACCGGAGCCGGGGGCGCGATCACCGGGAGGTTCACGCGCGGGTGGAGGATCAGTGTCAGAGGGGATCGGGGAGTTGAGGGAGTCGGACGAGGTTGCGCGGCTGCTTCAGGAGCTGAAGAGCCGGTCGGGGCTCAGTTACGGCGCGCTGGCGAAGCGGCTGCACGTGAGCACGTCGGCCCTGCACCGCTACTGCAACGGCGATGTGATGCCGGTGGAGTTCGCCCCGCTGGAGCGCCTCGCGCGGCTGTGCCGGGCGACACCGGAGGAGCGCACCGAGCTCTATCGGCTGTGGGTCACCGCCCACGCGGCACGGGGGAACCGGCAGGCGTCCGCACCCGCCCCCGCGGCGAAGGCTCCGTCAGCGGCTGCGCTGACTGCGACGGCTGCGGTGGCTGCGACGGCTGAGGGGGGTTCTGCGGCTCCCGGGCCTGCGGCACCGGAGACCCCTGCGGAACCGGAACCGGAGGCGGAAGCGGCGCCGGAACCGGAGGCGGTACCGGAACCGCGACCGGCCGCGGGAGGCGCCGCGGAGGACGGGACGGCCGCCCCGACGCGCACCCCCGCCGTTCCGCCGCAGCGGCGAGTGCGCCGGGGTGTACTCGCCGCCGTGACGGCTGCCGCGGTGCTCGCCACCATCGGGGCCGTCGCCACCGGTCTCAAGAGCCACACGGGCGGTGACCCCGCCTCGGCTCCCGCCCCGGCGGCGCACGCCGGGCCGTCCGCCGGGCCGTCCGCCGGATCGTCGGCCCCGCTCCCGACCCCCGGCGCCACGCCGGTCGCCGCCGGCGCGACCCCGTCGGGGCCGACCGGCGCCGCCGACCAGAGTGCGAGTGCCCCGATCACCGTCGCGGTCCGCCCGTCCCGCTGGGACGCCGAGTGCAACCGGTACCTCGTCGACCGCCCGCCGTCGCAAGTCCCCCGGCCGCCTGCGGTGGTGGACGTCCCCGCCTGGGTCTCCAAGGTCGGGGCGGTCCCCGGCCACTACCAGTCCATCGAGCTCACGGTGCAGGGCACCGGCAGCGAGACCGTGGTGCTGACCGCGCTCAACGTCCGCATCGCCCGGATCGCGGCCCCGCTGGCCTGGAACGCCTACTCCATGGCCGACGGCTGCGGCGGCGGAGTCGGCGTCCACTCGTTCGACCTCGACCTGGACGCGGCCCGCCCCCGTCCGGTCGTGAGCGAGGGCAGAACCGGCCTGCCGGTCAAGGTGAGCGAGCGGGACCCGGAGGTCATCGAGGTCAGTGCCGAGACCACCTCCCACGACGTCAGCTGGTACCTGGAACTGGAGTGGTCCAGCGGCAACCGCAAGGGCACGCTGCCCATCGGCCTCGGCGACGGCACGCCGTTCCGCACCAGCGCGGTCAAGGGTCGGCCGCTGTACAGCTACCCGATCGGCGGGAAGGCCTGGGAGCCGAGCCCCTTCCAGAAGTGACGACCGCGCGGGGACCGATGCTTTTCGACGTGCGCCGGTCGATATCGCGGACAGGCGCAGTCGGGCGCCGACGCCGCAACTGCCCGCCCGGGTCGCTTCAGTCGCTCGGTCCCTCCCGGCTGCCCTGCGTTCCCAGGGCCCGGGTGCGGGCGCAGCCGGTCAGCGGCGGCTGCTCAGCGGTTCACCGCCCGCATCCCGTTCTCGTCGTAGCGTTCGCCCGCCGCCCGGGGCAGCTCGGCGTCGATGCGGGCCAGGTCCTCGTCGGTCAGCTCGACGTCGACGGCGCCCGCGTTCTGCTCCAGGTAGGTGCGGCGCTTGGTGCCCGGGATCGGGACGAGGTCCTCGCCGCGGGCCAGGACCCAGGCGATGGCCAGCTGGGCGGGGGTGATGTCCTTCTCCGCGGCGATCTCCGCCACCTTGTCGGCGAGCCGGAGGTTGGCCGCCAGGTTGGCCTCGGTGAAGCGCGGGTTGCTGCGGCGGAAGTCGTCCCGGTCGAGCTCGTCGGGGGAGCTGAAGCGGCCCGCGAGGAAACCGCGGCCGAGCGGGGAGTACGGCACGAAGCCGATTCCGAGTTCCCGGCAGGTGGGAAGTACCTCGGCTTCCACGTCCCGGGTCCAGAGCGAGTACTCGGTCTGGACGGCGGTGACCGGGTGGACGGCGTGGGCGCGGCGGATGGTCTCCGCGCTCGCTTCGCTCAGCCCGATGTGGCGCACCTTGCCCTCGGCGACCAGTTCGCCGAGCGCGCCGACGGTCTCCTCGATGGGCACGGCCGGGTCGACCCGGTGCTGGTAGTACAGGTCGATGCGGTCGGTCCCGAGCCGCGCGAGCGAACCGTGGACGGAACTGCGGACGTGCTCGGCGGAGCCGTCCTGGCGGCCCACCGTCGACATGTCGCCCGGAACGGCGCCGTCCATCCGGTAGTTGAACTTCGTGGCGATCACGTACTCGTCACGGTGTCCCCGGATGGCCTCGCCGACCAGGGACTCGTTGGTGAGCGGTCCGTAGACCTGCGCCGTGTCGAGGAAGGTGATGCCGAGATCCAGGGCGCGCCGGATGGTCGCGGTGGCCTCGTCCTGGTCGGCCGTGCCGTAGAAGGCGGACATCCCCATGCAGCCGAGGCCGATGGCCGACACCTGGAGGTCCCGCAGACTGCGCTGTTGCATGTGACGTGCCAGCCCTTCGTCTCGTCTTCCCGTAGCCCGGCGCCCCTCCGGCGCCCCTCCGGCGCCCCGGTCCGACCGGGCGGGCGGGCCTCGTGTCCTCGGAGAGGACCTTACGGTGCCGGTGCCGTCCGGTGACGGACCGGCACCCCCTGACGCAGTCGCAGTCGCCGTCGCCGCCGGTCGGGTCGCGGAACGGGGGGAGGTCGGAGTGTGGCCCACTGTCGGCGGCGGCTGGAATGCTGTGTGCGTACGTACACTCCCGTGGAGATCGGAGCCCGAGAATGCTGCCCGCCATTGCCGACCGCGACGAGTTCGCCGCACTGGTCATCAGAACCGACTTCGGTGACGACGAGGCCTGGCAGGCCGTGCTGGTGGAGCTCTCGAAGCCGTGGGAGTTCGACGGTAGTGACGATGTCGATCCCTACCTCCACATCCTGGACGATCCGGCCTGGTCGGGAGCGACGCCCGATGACGTGGTCGCCGCACTCTCCGGCGACCGGGAACTGAGCATCGTGTACCTGGCAGACCGCGTCACGATGAAGGACCACGAGCACACCTTGCTGGCGGTGTCCGTGCCGACCCGGGAGGAGTACGCGAGCGACGAGGAGTTCGAGGCACACGGCGGAGCCGTTCGGACCGTACCCGCTGGTATCGGCGACATCCACGCGAACCTGTCGATCGCCAATCTGGATTTCGCGGACGTCGTCGAAGCCGCGCGGATCGACCCCGCCGGTATCTTCCGGTCCTTTTGAGAACTCGCCACGTGAGCCGGTCGAACGCGCTGGGCGCGGACTCCTTCGCCGCGGCGTACGAAGAAGGCCGGGGGCTGGACCGCGTGACGGCCGCGACCGAGGTCGACCCCGCCTCGATGTCCGGAGCCAACGGACGCACTGATCGAAGCCCGGCGGCCGAGCGGCGCGCGGGCCGGGGCAGGTCGCCGTGCTTGTCGGAGTCGGTCGACCTCGTGGGCGGTCCTGTCGGCGGCGGACCGTATCGTTGGCGGAGTTCACCATCCGAACGCACGCGGGGGCACTCATGACCGTTCACCGGCCCGGACTGCCGGAGGACCTTCCGCCGGCCGAGGAGCTGTGGGCACGCTGGGCGCTCCTCGCCGCCCTTGAGGCGACCACCGAGGACGAGGAGCGCCCGCCGCGCTACCGGACCGGCCGGTGGATCGATGACGAGGGTCTGCACTGGGACGACTGCGGTTGCACCTGGTGGGTCATGTCCAAGGGGGGCGAGGGCCGGTTCGTGCTCTACGGCGAGGACGAGGCGAGCGACGTCAAATGGTACGAGCCGGCGATCGACGTGCTGGCGGGCGGCCCGAACTGGCTGCCCTACGAGGCACTGCGGGACCGGCTCGCAGGGCACGAGATCGGCTGCGTCTACTGGTACGAGAACGGCGCCTGGGCCCGGGCGCCGTACCCGGACGGCCTTGACGACGACGGCCTGGACTGCGGTATGAGCTCCTTCATCGACCGAAGCGAGGTGCTGGGCGATCTGACGAACCACCTGGACGACACGGTCGACGGGCAGAGCGCGGACAGCCTCCTGGCCGACGCGGAGGCGTACCGGCTGGAACCGCAGAGGCTGCTGGAACGCCTGGGGCAGACCAACGGCAACGACGACCCGCTGGACCGGCCGGCCATCGTCCGGGCGCTGGCCCGCGCGGGCCTGACAGGGGAGTTCGCGGCGAGCGACACCGTCTGAGCCGCCTGATGCGTCCCCAGGCCGGAGCGGGATGCGGCCGGAGCCCGGTCAGAAGTCCAGGACCTCGCGGTCGAGCGGATACTGCGCACGGTGGAGGCCCTCGTACGGCGAGGGCGTGATCGGCAGGACGCCGGTCGGCTGCAGGCCCAGGTTGTCGTCCCAGATCCGGGGTTCGACCTGTCCGAGGACGCGGAACCGCTGGAAGGTGAACGGCGGGCTGTCGGTCGGGAAGAACTCGGCTGTGGTCGTCACCTGGAAGTGCAGGTGCGGCGTGGTGGAGTTGCCGCTGTTGCCGATCAGCCCGAGGACCTGGCCGGGTTCGACGCAGTCGCCCTCCCGGACGCCGAGCGAGCCGGCTTGCAGGTGGGCGTAGAGCAGATAGCGGCCCGGCGCGACCTCCACGGTGACGTGGTTGCCGACGGTGTCCTCGATCGGCGGGACGGGCGGCGTGACGGGCGGCGGGTTGTCCGGGATTCCGTCCTGGACCTCCACCACCCGGCCGCCGGCCGCCGCCACGACCGGCTGACGGTAGCTCAGGTAGCTGGTGAGCTGGGCAGGGTCGCCTTCCCAGGCCTGCCCCTGCTCGCCGACCCGGTACCAGTCGATCGCGAAGCGCTGCGGCACGCCGAAGCGGCCGTTGATCGGGGCGAGGCCGCGCCGGTGGTGGGTGTTGCCGCAGCACGACTCGCTGGCGTACCAGGTGCCGGGCAGGACCGGCGGGTTCAGGTTCAACGGCGCGGTGCGGGCGATCGGGGTGGCCTGCACAGTCTCCTCGAACGCGGAGGGGCCGGAGGCGGTCAGGATGGCACCCGAGAGATGGTGTTCGAGGACGTCGGGCGCCGGCTGACCGCGGTCGAGGGTCAGGTCGAGCCAGATGATCCACTGCTGGGATCCCTGGATGACGGTCGGCGTCGGCGCGGGCGGCGGTGGGGTGTACCCGTCCGCACCCGGCAGGGGGTCGCCCACCGGATTGGCGGCCTCGCTCAGCGCCTGCCCGCTCAGCGAGCCGATGACCTGGTGGGTCCGGGCGTCTCGGACCTCGACACGGTCGAGCCGCATCGGCGTGCTGCCGGACAGTGCGCTCGTGGTCAGCAGTTCGTACGAGAGATGCGTCCTGCCGTCCGTGGCGTCGAACGGCGTCGGTTCGGTCAGCACCGCCGCCGTCAACGGCGTGAACTGCGTGCCGGGTGCCAGGGCGGCCGCGCCGGTCCCGTATCCGGGTCCCGCTGAGGCCGCCAGCACGGCGGCCGTGAGCACGGCAGCGGCGAGCCCGCGCAGGAGAGGGCTGCGGCTGGTGCGGTCGCGAGGGTCGCGCTCTGCCATGGTGCTCTTTCATCCGTCGGGTCCGGGTCCGTGAAGGACGCCGGCACGCCCCGCGGCGAGACGCAGGCCCATGTAACCCGCCGGCGCGCCGCTTCGGGCGGAGGCCGCCGAAGCCAGGTGCCGAACTGCACCCGTCCAGCCGCATCGACCGCCGAGTCCTTGCCTCCATGGCTCGCAGGAAGGGGAACGGGTGCAGGGGGCGGGCAGCCGGGGCGAGGCCATCGCGGCGGCGCGGACGGCGGGCCTCGGGTACTCGTGGCGGAGCGAGGTCGGGGGAGGGGACGGTCACGGACGCTGGGACGGTTCGAAGCGTCCCCGCCATCGTCCGTCCGGCGTTCACGATCGGTACGCGGCGTCGTGGTATCTGCGCAGCCGGGGGCCAGGGATCGCGGGCAGCCGGACCAGGGTGGCGCTGAAGGCGCCGTTGTGGGGTTCCAGGGGGTACCAGGGACGCGGCGGCAGCGGGTAGTCGTCACGCAGGACACCCGCCGGGAGCACCCCGGTGGCGGGCGTCGGCGAGGTCTCCTCCGCGGGACTGGCGAGGTACGCCCAGACTCCGCTGTCCAGCGGCACCACCGTCGCATCGCCGCCGGGTGGGCGCCACGGCTCACCCGTGTCGGGGTGACGGGGGACAAGGAGGACGTCGGGGCGGGGCTGGGGCTCGGGGATGCCCGGGCCGGCCAACCCCACCGACCGGGGGTCGGGCCCGGGCGGGAGGTAACGGGCGGCGGCGTGGCCGAGCAACTCGGCGACGGGGCCGGCGGGGAGGGCCACCGGGTGGTTCTCGGTCGCCGCCACCCTCGCTCGCGGCTGAGGATCCATCGGATTTCGGAGCGGCTCCAGGGCTTCCGGGGTGCGCGTCATCCCCGGGTTGATGACGGGTCGGCCCGGCCCCGGGGCGACGAACGCCCCGTGCCCGGAGCACCCGGTGGCTACTTCGAGGCCTTGTCGCCGGCTGGTGCATCCTGGGCGGCCGGCGAACTCACGCGACCGCTGTCGGTAGGTGATGCGAGACTCGGTCCCATGAAGCCCAATGACCCCAAAGACGACCTGCACCGCTACCTCAAAGCAGCCCGCGCAGCCCTCGTCTGGAAGCTGGACGGACTGTCCGAGTACGACATCCGCCGCCCCCTGACGCCGACCGGCACCAACCTCCTCGGCCTCGTCAAGCACCTCGCCAGCGTCGAACTCGGGTACTTCGGTCCGACCTTCGGCCGCCCGCACAACGAATCCCTCCCCTGGCACGAGGAGGGCGCCGAGCCCAACGCGGACATGTGGGCGCCCGCCGACGAGTCGCGCGAGGATGTTCTCAGCCTCTACCACCGCGCCTGGGCGCACGCGGACGCGACGATCGAGGCGCTACCGCTCGACGCGATGGGCCGCGTCGCGTGGTGGGGCGACAGCGGAGACGTGACGCTTCAGCGGATCATGCTGCACATGACGGCCGAGACGAACCGGCACGCCGGCCACGCCGACATCGTCCGCGAGCTGATCGACGGCAAGGTCGGTATACGGGAGGACAACAGCAACATGGATGGCGGCGACGAGGCGTGGTACCAGGGTCACTGGAACCGACTGGAGGCGTCCGCCAAGGAGGCTCAGGCCAAGCAGCGCTGAGGTCGTTCGGGGAGGTGTCTGCCTTGGCAGCCGTGTTGTCGCCTGCTTGCCCTCCCCGCTCCCCTCACGCAAGGATGGCGTCGGTTCCGGACGTTGATGACGCAAGGAGCTGTGTCATGACGGCGTCGTCCCTGGCTGTTGTCGAGCGAAGCGGCACGTGACGCGCACGACGAGCCTGCCGGTTGCGTCCAGGCGGAGGCGGCGCCCGTCATTGGTCAGCGCGGGGCCAGACGAGCGGGGGTAGTGACGCCGCTCCCAGGATCAGCTGTGCAGAGCCGTCCAGGCTGCTATCTGGACCGATGAGCACTTCACCGAGTCCGGGGAGGACGTCGTGAGGGATGAACCACCTTTGCATCTCGTTCGGCCCGAACTCCTGCGTGATCCCCCCGCGCAGGGGCCCGGAGGAACAGTCCTTACGGGCGCGCAGCGCGGTCCAGCACCAGCCCCGTCCGCGCGCCCGGCCGCAGCCAGACGAGCCACGTGAGCGCCGAGCACGCCAGGTACGCCGCCAGGAAGCCGAGGTACGCGGCGTCCCCGTTGTGGCTGGCCTGGAACGACTGCCGGAAGGCGAGGTTGACGATCACCCCGCCGAACGCCCCGATCGCGCCCGCGAGCCCGATGAGCGCGGCTGAGCGCCGCCGTGCGTCGGCCTCCGCCGTCGCCGGGTCGGCGCCCGCTGCGACGGCGGCCCGGGCCCGGCCCTGGTAGTGCGCGGGGATCATTTTGTACGTCGAGCCGTTGCCGATCCCGCTGAGCACGAACAGCGCGACGAACCCGCCCAGGAACAGCGGCAGCGAACCCGCCCGGGAGGCGGCGAGCACGACGGCCGTCCCGGCGCCCATGGCCGCGAACGTCGCGAGCGTGACGCGCGCGCCGCCCCAGCGGTCGGCGAGCCGTCCGCCGACGGGCCGCAGGAGCGAGCCGAGCAGCGGCCCGAGGAAGGTGAGCGCGGCGGCCTTGACCGGGGTGTCGAAGCGGTCGTGGAACTGCACCTGGAGCACCTGCCCGAAGGCGAAGCCGAACCCGATGAACGAGCCGAACGTGCCGATGTACAGCGCCGACACGGCCCAGCCGTACGGGTCCCGGGCCACCTCCCTGAGCGCCCGTCCCTCGCCGGTCGAGGAAACCGCCAGGTTGTCCATCTTCCACCAGGCCCCCGCCGCCGCGAGCACGATCAGCGGCAGGTAGACCAGCGGCAGCAGCCGCGGGTGGGCCACGCCCGCCGTGGCGAGGACGAGCAGCCCGAGCAGTTGCACGGCCGGCACTCCGAGGTTGCCGCCGCCCGCGTTGATGCCGAGCGCCCAGCCCTTGAGCCGGTGCGGGTAGAAGGCGTTGATGTTGGCCATGGACGAGGCGAAGTTGCCGCCGCCGACACCGGCCACGCAGGCCACCGCGAGCAGCGTCCCGTACGAGACGCCGGGCCGCAGGACGAGGGCAGCGAGCACGGTCGGCGCGAGCAGCAGCAGGGCGCTGATCACCGTCCAGTTCCGCCCGCCGAACCGCCCGACGGCGAAGGTGTACGGCAGGCGCAGCAGCGCGCCGAGCGCGGTGGGGAGCGCGGTGAGCGTGAACTTGCCCGCCGTGTCGATGTGGTACTGGGGCCCGAGGAAGAGCACGAGCACCGACCACAGGCTCCACACCGAGAAGCCGATGTGCTCGGAGAGGACGGAGAAGACGAGGTTGCGCCGGGCGATCCGGGCGCCGGAGCGCTGCCAGAACTCCTCGTCCTCCGGGTCCCAGGCGCGCAGTTCGGCCGGTCTGGCGTCGACGGCGGTGGTCACTGCGCACCCCCGGACACCCGGACCGGCCAGATCTTCAGGACTGCCGGGCTACCGTCGGGGGCGGTGTCCTCGTCGAGGCAGCGGCCGTCGGTGAGGTCGAAGACGTGCTTGTACATCGGCGAGGCGAGGGTCGGGCGGTCGCCGCGGCTGCCGAGCAGGCCGCGGGAGAGCACCTGGGCGCCGCTGAACGGGTCGAGGTTGTCGACGGCGTACAGCGTCCCGGTGCGGTCGACGAACAGCGCGACCTGGTGCGCGTCGCCGATCAGCGCGGCGACGCCGCGGCCGGGCTGCAGGTCGTCGAGGGTGCAGACGGCGTGCCAGCGGGTGCCGTCGTGGATCTGAACGGTCACGGGGTGAGCACCTCCAGTCGGGCTCCGGCGACGAGCACCGGAGCGTTGAGGCCGGTGAGGCCGGTGAGGGCGGTGAGGGACTGTCCGTCCTCGCCCGGGCGGGCGGGGCGGATCTGGCCGCGTTCGGGGACGAAGGTCACGGCCGGGTCGGGGGTTCCGGGGGCGTTGACGAAGGAGGAGAAGCGCCGCATCCGGTCGGGGTCGGCCAGGGTCTCGGCCCATTCGTCCTGGTAGCCGCTGATGTGACGGACCATCAGTTCATCGAGCTCGGCGGCGATGCCGAGCGAGTCGTCGAGGACGACGGCCCGCAGGTGGTCGAGGCCGCCCTCCAGGCGCTCCAGCCAGACCGAGGTGCGTTCGAGGCGGTCGGCGGTGCGGATGTAGAACATCAGGAAGCGGTCGATGGTGCGGATGAGTGTCTCGCGGTCGAGGTCGGCGGCGAGCAGGTCGGCGTGCCGGGGCGTCATGCCGCCGTTGCCGCCGACGTAGAGGTTCCAGCCGGCCGAGGTGGCGATGATGCCGAAGTCCTTGCTCTGCGCCTCGGCGCACTCGCGGGCGCAGCCGGAAACGGCGGCCTTGAGCTTGTGCGGGGAGCGCAACCCCCGGTAGCGGAGCTCCAGTTCGATGGCGAGAGTGGCGGAGTCCTGGACGCCGAAGCGGCACCAGGTCTCGCCGACGCAGGACTTCACGGTGCGCAGCGACTTGCCGTAGGCGTGCCCGGACTCGAAGCCGGCGTCGACCAGCTTGCGCCAGATCACCGGGAGCTGGTCGACGGTGGCGCCGAACATGTCGATCCGCTGGCCGCCGGTGAGCTTGGTGTAGAGGCCGTGGTCGCGGGCGATCTCGCCGATCGCGATGAGGCCCTCGGGGGTGATCTCGCCGCCGGGCACGCGCGGGACGACCGAATAGGAGCCGTTGCGCTGGAGGTTGGCGAGGAAGTGGTCGTTGGAGTCCTGGAGGGCGCCCTGTTCGCCGTCGAGGATGTGGCCGTTGCCAAGGCTGGCCAGGATGGAGGCTACGGTGGGCTTGCAGACCTCGCAGCCCTCGCCGCTGCCGTGCCGGTCGAGCAGGTCTGAGAAGGCGGTGATGCCGGTGACGCGGACGATCTCGTACAGCTCGGCGCGGGTGTGGGCGAAGTGCTCGCACAGGCCCTTGTCGGTGCTGACGCCGGCCGCCTCCAGCTCCTCGGTGACGACGGTGCCGAGCAGCTTGATGCAGCTGCCGCAGCCGGTGCCGGCCCGGGTGCACTTCTTGACGGCGGCGACGCTGTCGCAGCCCTGGTCGCGGACGGCGGCGCGGACGGCGCCCTGGGTGACGTTGTGGCAGGAGCAGAGCACGGCGTCGTCGGGCAGTGCGACCGGCCCGGCGTTCGCGAACCCGGCGGGCAGCACGAGCTGTTCGGCCGGGACGGTGAGCGGCTTCCCGGCCACCGCGAGCGGGCGCAGCGTGCCGTAGGCGTCGGTGTCGCCGACCAGGACGCCGCCGAGCAGGGCGCCGTCCTGCCCGATGACGAGCTTGCGGTAGACGCCGCCGCGGCTGTCGCTGTAGAGCACGTCGAGCGCACCCTCGGCGGTGCCGTGCGGGTCGCCGAAGCTGGCCACGTCGACGCCGAGGAGCTTGAGCTTGGTGGAGGTGTCGGCGCCGGTGAAGCCCTCTCCCGGCAGCTCCGCGAGGGTGCGGGCGGCGGTCTCGGCCATCTGGTAGCCGGGGGCGACGAGGCCGTAGACGCGGCCGTCGGCGGCCTGGGCGCACTCGCCGATGGCGAGGATCGCCGGGTCGGCGGTGCGGCAGTGCTCGTCGACGACGACGCCGCCGCGGGCGCCGACCGGCAGGTCGCAGTCGCGGGCGAGCTGGTCGCGGGCGCGCACGCCGGCCGAGAACACCACGAGGTCGGCGGCGAATTCGCGACCGTCGGAGAGCGCGAGCCCGGTGACCCGGCCGTCCTCGCCGGTGACGACACCGCTCGCGCCGGCGCTGGTGTGCACCGTCACGCCGAGGTCCTCGATCTTGCGGCGGAGCACGGCGCCGCCGCCGTCGTCGACCTGGACGGCCATCAGGCGGGACGCGAACTCGACGACGTGGGTGGTGAGTCCGCCCGCCCGCAGCGCTCCGGCGGCCTCCAGGCCGAGCAGCCCGCCGCCGACGACGACGCCGGTGCGGGCCGTTTTGGCGGCCGCGCGTATGGCGTCCACGTCCTCGATGGTGCGGTAGACGTGGCAGCCGGGGGCGTCCTTGCCGGGCACCGGCGGGACGAACGGGACCGAGCCGGTGGCCAGCACGAGTGCGTCGTAGTGGAGTTCGGAACCGGACCGGGTGGTGACGGTCCGCCCGGCCCGGTCGATCGTGGTGACCGGGTCGCCGAGGCGCAGGTCGATGCCGTGCTCGGCGAGGAAGCCGGGCGGGCACAGCGAGAGGTCCTCGGCGGTGCTGCCGTCGAACAGCGCGCTCAGGTGGACCCGGTCGTACGCGGGCCGGGGCTCCTCGGCGAGCACGGTGACCCGCCAGCCGGCCGCGGCGGGCTGCGCGGTGAAGGCCTCCAGGAAGCGCTGGCCGACCATGCCGTGGCCGACCAGGACGAGGTCGCGGACAGTGCCGTTCGCGCTGCGGTGGTCTGTGGTCATCGCGGTACTCCTCGGGTGAGCAGGTGCAGGGGGTGGCCGCCGAGCGGTCCGTCGCTCTCGAAGGCGCCGGCCAGCGCGTCCACGGTGGCCAGGTCGCCGAGCAGGATCGCGCCGACCAGGCGGTCGCCGCGCAGGACGAGCTTCTTGTAGCTGCCGCGGGTCGCGTCGGCGATCCGCAGGACGTCGAGGCCGGGGTCGAGGGTCTCGTCGACGGCGCCGAAGGCCGCGTACTCCAGGTCGCCGGTGCTGAGCCGGGCACGCGGGAGGCTGCCGGTGTAGCGGGCGTCCGGGTCGGCGCCGGACAGCCGCCGGGCGAGCGCGTCGGCCTGTTCCCAGGCGGGGCCGGCCAGGCCGTGGACGGTGCCGCGGTGCTCGGCGCAGTCGCCGATCGCGGACACGTGCGGGGCGGCGGTGGCGAGCCGGTCGTCCACCAGGATCCCGGTGCCGACGGGCAGCCCGGCGCCGTACGCGAGGGCGGTGCGGGGGCGGGTGCCACAGGCGAGCACGACCAGGTCGCAGTCGAGCCGGTAGCCGTTGGCCAGTTCCACCGCGCCGACCTTCTCCCCGCCGTGGACGGCGCGGGCGCGGTTGCGACCGTAGGTGTCGACGCCGAGCGCGAGCAGGCGCTCCCGCAGCACCTCGGCCGCCTCCTGGTCGAGTTGACGCTCGATCAGATATGGTCCCTGGTGGACGATTTCGGTGCGGACACCGAGCGCGGAGAGCGCCCGCGCGGCGCTCACGCCGAGCACCCCGCCACCGATCACGACCGCGCGCTTCGCGGTGACGGCCTCCTCGGCGAGCCGACCGCAGTCCTCCAGCGTGCGCAGGGTGTGCACGCCCTCGGCGAGGCCCAGCCCGTCGGGGCGGCGCAGCCCGCGCACGGGCGGCAGCACCGGGTTGGAGCCGGTCGCGAGGACGAGCTCGTCCCACGGCTCGGCGGTGCCGTCGGCCAGGGTCAGCGTGCGGGCGGCCGGGTCGAGGGCCACCACCTCACAGCCGGGCCGTGCTTCGGCGCCGCCGAGTGGCAGCGCGATCGACTCGGCGTCGTAGCGCCCGGTCAGGACGTCGGCGAGCAGCACCCGGTTGTAGGGCGCGCGCGGCTCGGCGCCGTAAACGGTGACGGTGCCCGGCCCGCCGAGCGCGCCGTAGCGCTCGGCGAAGCGGGCGCCGGCCATTCCGCCGCCGACGACGGCGATCCTCGGGGTCACGGGGGTCACGGGGCCACCTCCTGCTCGACGCGTTCCACCCGGACGGCGCACAGCTTGAACTCCGGCATTCGGGACACCGGGTCGAGCGCCGGGTTGGTCAGGCTGTTCGCCCGGCCCGCGCCCGGCCAGTGGAAGGGCATGAACACGGTGTCCGCCCGGATCGCGTCGGTGATCCGCGCCGGGGCCACCGCCCGTCCGCGCCGGCTCGTCACCGCCACCGGCTCCCCGTCGGCCACCCCGAGCCGCTCGGCGAGCCGCGGGTGCAGCTCGACGAACGGGCCGGGCGCGGCCTTGGTGAGCTCGGCCACCCGCCGGGTCTGCGCGCCGCTCTGGTACTGGGCGAGCACCCGGCCGGTGGTCAGGTACAGCGGGTACTCCTCGTCCGGCTCCTCGCCGGCCGGGCGGTGGGTGACGGCCACGAAGCGGGCCCGTCCGTCCGGCGTCGCGTACCGGTCGAGGAAGAGCCGCCTGGTGCCCGGGTGGTCCTCGGCCGGGCAGGGCCAGAACACGCCGTCCTCCGCCGCGATCCGCCGGTAGCTGATGCCCGCGTAGTCGGCGTCGCCGCCGGCCGAGGCGCGGCGCAGCTCGTCGAAGGCCTCCTCGGCCTCCGTCGGGAAGCCGGTCGCGACGCCCAGGCGGGCGGCGAGTTCGCGCAGCACCCACAGTTCGCTGCGGACGCCCTCCGGCGGGTCGAACGCGCGGCGGCGCAGGATGACCCGGCCCTCCAGGTTCGTGGTGGTGCCGTCCTCCTCCGCCCACTGCGTCACGGGCAGGACGACGTCCGCGAGGCGCGCCGTCTCGGACAGCACCAGGTCGGCGACGACCAGCAGGTCCAGCGCGCGCAGCCGCTCGGTGACATGCCCGGCGTTCGGCGCGGACACCGCCGGGTTGGAGCCGGCCAGCAGCAGCGCCCGGACGCCGTCCGGCCGGCCGAGGCCGTCCAGCAGCTCGTACGCCGACTTGCCCGGGCCGGGGATGCTCCCGGCCGGCACGCCCCACACCCCGGCGACGTGCGCGCGAGCGGCCGGGTCCTCGATCGAGCGGTAGCCGGGCAGTTGGTCGGCCTTCTGGCCGTGCTCGCGCCCGCCCTGCCCGTTGCCCTGGCCGGTCAGGCAGCCGTAGCCGCTGAACGGGCGGCCGGAGTGGCCGGTCGCCAGGCACAGGTTGATCCACGCGCCGACGGTGTCGGTGCCCTTGCTCTGCTGCTCCGGACCGCGCGCGGTGAGCACCATGCCGGTGGCCGCGGTTGCGAACAGCCGGGCGGCCTCGCGCAGTTGGTGGGCGGGCACGCCGGTGATCCGCTCGACCCGGTCCGGCCAGTGCGCCATCGCGGCCTCGCGGGCCGCCTCGAAGCCGGTCGTCCGCTCGGCGACGAAGCCCTTGTCCACCAGGCCGTCGGCGATCACCAGGTGCAGCAGGCCCAGCGCGAGCGCCAGGTCTCCGCCGGGGCGGGGCTGGAGGTGCAGGTCGGCGAGCTCGGCGGTGCGGGTGCGGCGCGGGTCGACGACGATCAACGTGCCGCCGTTCTCGCGCAGTTCGCGGAAGTAGCGCACGGCCGGCGGCATCGTCTCGGCCGGGTTGCCGCCGACCAGGATCAGGCAGCCGGTGTGCGGGATGTCCTCCAGCGGGAACGGCAGGCCCCGGTCCAGGCCGAAGGCCCTGCGGTGCGCGGCCGCCGCCGAGGACATGCAGAACCGGCCGTTGTAGTCGATGTTCGCGGTGCGCAGCACCACCCGGGCGAACTTGCCCAGCAGGTACGCCTTCTCGTTCGTCAGCCCGCCCCCGCCGAACACTCCCACCGCGTCCGGACCGTGCTCCTCCCTCGTGCGGGTGAGCCCGTCCGCCACGCGGTCCAGCGCCTCCGGCCAGGAGGCGGAACGCAGCGGCCCGCCGGGCCGGTCGCGCAGCAGCGGGCCGGTCAGGCGGACGTCCCGGGCGAGCACGGCCGCCGCCGAACGGCCCTTGCCGCACAGCGCGCCCCGGTTCACCGGGAACTCCGGCCGCTCCAGCACCTCGGGCGCGACGTCGACACCGCCCAGCCGCATGCCGCACTGCAGCGAGCAGTACGGGCAGTGGGTGTCGGTGGTCGGCGGCGGGGCCGACGGGCGGGTGAGGTTCATGCCGAGGAATGTCCGCCTCCGCTGTTTCGCGACCGCGTCACCCGTGTTGCGCGCGCGGTACACCTCACTCACGGCCTTCGGGCCCCAGGGTGCGCAGTAGGGGACACCAGCCGTAACCGGAGCATCCGTTTCGGTCACCTGGAGGTGACGGGCGGGCAACGCCCCCGTAACGTGCGCGCCGCACGCTGACCTGCATGGCAACCCCCACCACCCAGCCCGGTCCCCTTACCGGCTTCACCATCGGGGTCACCGCGGCGCGCCGCCGCGAGGAGCTCGTCGCCCTCCTCAGCCGGCGCGGCGCCCAGGTGGTCGAGGCGCCCGTGCTGCGCATCCTGCCGCTCGCCGACGACCTCGCCCTGCGCGAGGCCACCGAACGGTGCCTGGCCGCCCCGCTCGACTACGTGGTCGCCACCACGGGCGTCGGCTGGCGCGGCTGGATGAGCGCCGCCGAAGGGTGGGGCCGCGGTGCCGCCCTCGCCGAGGCCTGCCGGGGTTCGGTCGTGCTCAGCCGGGGCCCCAAGGCCACCGGCGCGGTACGGGCCAGCGGCCTCGGCGAGGGCTTCTCCCCCGGCACCGAAGCCACCGACGAACTCCTCACCTGGCTGCTCGCCCGCCCCCTCGACGGCTGCCGGATCGCCGTCCAGGAACACGGCGTACGGCTCGACGCCTTCGCGGCGGCCCTGCGCGAGCGCGGCGCCGAGGTGATCTCCGTCCCTGTCTACCGCTGGGCCCCGCCGGACGACATGGCCCCGGTACGGCGGCTGGTCGAGCAGACCGTCCGACGCCAGGTGCACGCGCTCACCTTCACCAGCGCGCCCGCCGTCGCCGCCTTCCTCGCCACGGCGGAGGCCGAGGGCCTGCGCTCTCAGGTACTCGACGCGCTGCGCGGGGACGTCCTGCCCGTGTGCGTCGGCGCCCTGTGCGCGCGCCCGTTCGCGGACCTCGGCCTGCCGACGGTCTACCCGGAACGCGGCCGGCTCGGCTCGCTCGTCCGGCTGCTCGCAGAGACCCTGCCCGCCCTCGGTCGGCGCGAAATCCCGTTGTCCGACGTGGTGTTGACGCTCCAGGGCAACGCGGCACTGGTCGACGGCGAGAGCCACCTCCTCAGCCCGCGCGGCGCCGCCGTCCTACGGGCGCTCGCGGAGCGACCGGGGCGTGTGCTGAGCCGCGCCGAACTCCTGCGCGCGGCCTGGACGGACGCGAGCGCGGACGAACACGCGGTGGAGGCGGCGGTCGGGCGGTTGCGGGCGGCACTGGGGTCGCACGCGGGGCTGATCCGGACCGTCCCGAAGCGGGGCTACCGGCTGGCGGCCGGCTGATGCTGCTGGCCGTAGCCCACGGAAGCCGGTACGCGGCCTCGTCCGCGACGATTCGAGCTCTGCTGCGGCGCGTTCGGCTACTCCGCCCCGAACTGACCGTCCGATGCTGCTTCCTGGACCTGAACCTGCCGTCCCTCGAACAGGCCCTATCCCAACTGTGCGGCGAGAGCCCCATCCTGGTCCCGTTGCTCCTGAGCACCGGCTACCACCTACGCGTCGACATCCCGGCCGCCCTGGCCGCCGCCGGCCTCCCCACGTCCCAGGTCGCCCGCGCGCTCGGCCCACACCCCCTGCTGGCCGAAGCCCTGGCGGCGAGACTGGCCGAAACCGGCGCCACCCCCGAGGCCCCTGTCGTACTGGCCGGGGCCGGCTCCTCCGACCCGACGGCCCTCGCCGACACGACACGGATGGCGCACCTCCTGGCACGCCACCTGGGCCGCCCAGTCACCCCCGCCCACCTGTCAGCGGCAACCCCCACCCCCCACGAGGCAGTAGCCGCCCTCCACGATGCCGGCCACCGGGAAGTAGCCGTCGCCACCTACGTCCTGGCCCCGGGCTTCTTCGCCCGCCGAGCCGCCACAACGACAGCGACGTGGACGAGCGCCCCCCTGGCCGCCCACGAGGCAGCGGCCCGCCTGATCCTCCACCGCTACGACGAGGCGCGCGCAGCGACGGCACTGCCTCTGGCCGCCTGAGTCAGTCCACCGACTGGCGCGGCTCACCGTGGAACACCTGCCGCACGTGCCACTCCCGGTGCCGGTCCGCGACCGGCGGGGTTGCCCCGCCGCGGGCCGATGACGGAGAGCGACCTCTATCTGCGCTATGTCAAGGAGAGCCTCCGACCGGCACTGATCCTCACCGGCGTGGTCCTGCTCCTGTTCGGGCTCGTCGCCGCCGTACGTGACGTCCGCCCTACCGGCGAGGAGCACGACGGCGACCATGGCCACGGGCATTCCGCAGCCGGTCCGCGGCCGGCCTGGCTCCTCGCCCTGCCCGCCGTCATGCTGCTGCTCTTCGCCCCGCCCGCCCTCGGAGCCTACACCGTCGCCCGCGACGGCTCCGGCACGATCGCCAAGCAGGCCTCCTTCCCGCCGCTGCCGCCGCAGGATCCCGTGGCCCTGTCCCTGACCGAGTTCACGAGCCGCGCCGTCTGGGACCGAAAGGAGTCGCTCAAGGGCCGCACGGTCCGCCTCACCGGCTTCGCCACTCGCGTGAACGGCACCACCTGGCAGCTCAGCCGCATCATCGTCAGCTGCTGTGCCGCCGACGCCCGCGCGGTGAACGTCGAGATCCACGGCATCCCCGCCCCCGCCGCCGACACGTGGGTCACCATCACCGGCACCTGGCGGCCGGCAACCGAGCTCCCCTCCCTGGACGCCGGCACGCTGGCCACCTGGAACACCGTCCCGCGCAGTCCCCGGAACTGGTCCAGGACCACCAGCACCGGCCGTTCGCCGCCGGCGTCGACGTGCATCCGGCAGAGCGGGCCGCCGAAAAAGCCCGCGCCGAGCGCGAACTCCCGTACCAGGTAACCGTCTTCGGCGTCGAATGCCGAGAAGCCCCGTCCCCGGGTCGAGCCCGGCTGGATGACCACGGGCCGCCCGCCGAGCTCGGCACCGAGCAGTTGCCCCGGGCCGGCCATCGGGCCGGTCCGGACCGTGTAGGGGTTCGACCTGCGTATGCGGTGCCGAACCTCGCTGTTCTCCACGGGGAAGAGGGGAACCGGCACCGTTCGCCGGGCGGCCCCTGAACCGCGGACCCTACCAGCCAGGCTGCCCCACCCTCTCCTGACCCGGCGGGCCGGCCGAACGGCGCACGACGACCTCCAGGTTCCCCGGACGCTGCCCCCGACACTGCCCCTCGGGCCCTTGTGCGAGCCGCGGAGCCCGTTATAGACCGGAATGGACACAGAGCGACCGCGGCTTGAACCGCCTGTCCAGGAGGTGCATGTGCACGCGCATGACCAGAAACCGCGGGGCGAGTCCGAGCGCCGTGACCGCAGCCGGCCGACCGCACAGCGGCAGTCCGCGCCGCTGGAGCCCCGCTCGATCGGTGCGCTGCAGCGCACCATCGGCAATGCTGCCGTTGTCCAACTGCTCAGGCAGCAGCAGGAGTCGGAAGAAGCACCGGTCCAGCGTTCGACGGTCCACCAGGTGCTGCGGTCGCCGGGCCGTCCGCTGGCCGACGGCGTGCGGGAGGAGATGGAGGCCCGTCTGGGCGCCGACTTCAGCAGCGTGCGGGTCCACGACGGCCCTGCCGCGGCCCACTCGGCGGCCGAGATCAGCGCCCGCGCCTACACCTCCGGCGAGCACGTCGTGCTCGGCCGCGGCGGCACCGACAGGCACACGCTGGCACACGAGTTGACCCATGTCATCCAGCAGCGGTCGGGCCCGGTGGCCGGCACCGACCACGGCGGCGGACTGTCCGTCAGCGACCCCGGCGACCGTTTCGAGCGCGCCGCCGAGGCGAACGCCGTCCGGGTGCTGAGCGGGCCCGTGCCCGATGCCGTCCAACGGGCCGCCGTCGGGTCTCCGTCCCCGGCACAGGAGCTGTCGGTACAGCGGGCGTTCACCGGCGCTGCGTACGTCAGCTACGGCGGAGTGAACGCAAACGGCGTCGGCACCACGATGCACGCCGAACTCTGGCCCGGGCAGCTCGGAACGGGCTCCGTGCCCAAGGAGCAGCCGTCCTGGTGGCCCAAGACCGGCACGACCGGCACCTGGTTCAAGAACTACATGGTGCAAGGGCACCTGCTCAACCACAACGTCGGTGGCCCCGGCGTCATGAAGAACATGACGCCGATCACCGCGTCCGCGAACTCGGCGCACCACGCCAAGGTCGAGAAGGACGTCAAGGACGAGGTGCTGAACAAGGGCAACGTGGTCGAGTACTACGTGGAGGCCGACTACAGCAAGCACCCCGCCGCGAAGGACTTCAAAACGGGCGACCCCGGTGTGGACACCGACATCGACACCAACTACGCCGACAAACTCGCGGGCAAGGTCCACGCCGAGTACACGGTCTACGACACCACCGGCAAGGAGCTGCGCGGCGACGCGTGGGAGATCGAGAACAACCGGATGTAGAACCGACCGCACCCGCTGTCGTCGCTGAAAGCGCCGAAGGAGACGTACGTACGTGATCAACCCCCGTGCCCGGCTGACCGCGATGATCGCCGACCTGGACCGCAACCCCCGCGTGCAGCTCCTGGAGGCCACCGTCGAGCCACCGACCTCACCGGACGACATCGAGCTCGCCACCCGCCTGGCCGACGGCCGTCTCCCGGACGGTGTCGAGGCCTTCTACCGCGAGGTCGGCGCGGTCCGCCTGACGTGGCGGCACACCGTTCCCGAGTTCCTGAACAACGACCTCTCGGATCAGGGCGTGATCGACCTGCTGCCGTTGCGTGAAGTCTTCGGCGACTGGAAGGGCGTCACCTGGCACTCGGCGAAGGACCAGGAATTCCGCGCCGTCAAACCCTTCGACAGGTTCGTCCCCGAAGCCTGCACGGCCTTCGTTCCCCCCCTCGACACCGTCCACTACCACTACCTCGGCGAGGAGCTGTACGACACCGGGTACTCGTTCGACGCGTACCTGGAACGGCTGATCGCCTCCCGTGGTTTCTGGTACTGGCCCCAGACCCTCTGCCGGGGTCTGGAGGACAGTGCGGAGGTCACCGCGTTCCGCCGCGCGATGCCGGCCGTCTTCCCGGACTACGACGACACGCTGTTCCACCCGGCACAGCACTGAGCCCGTGCACCGCCGAACCGGCGCTGCGGAACGGCCGGCCCCTCCGCAGCGCCCGGACGGTCGGCGTCCGGCGGTGTGCTGCGGTCATGCGGGTTCCCGGACGATCGCCTGGCCTTGGGCCGGGCTGTCCGGCGGGCCGCCTGGGGCGGTCGGGGTGCGTTGATGGCCGGCCGGTGCGGGCGGGCTGCCCGGAGGACCTTGCGGCGGGACGGCCGGGGGTGCGGGGGCGGCTTGTGGGGGCCGGGGCCAGTGGGCGAGGTCGTGGCGGAGGGCGTCGAGTCCGGCCAGGCAGGTGTCGATGGTGGCGATGGCGGCGCTGCTGTGCTCGCGGATGCGGCGTTCGATGGCGGTGAGCCGGTCTTCGATGTGCTGCCAGCGGTCCCGGGTGGTGAGGGGGTCAGGTGCGTCGTTGGTCGCTGTCATGGCGGAGGCGTTCGGTGCGGTCGGTGAGGTCGTCGAGACGGGTGGCGAGGTCCGGGTGGGTGGCGGTGAGGTGGGGCCGCATGTCGGCGAGGGGTGTTATCAGGTCGGCCGGGTCGGGGGTGCCGAGGGCCGCGGTGAGCGCGGCCAGTGCGGTACCGGCCCGGGGGGCCAGGCCGGGCGCGGCGGTGATCTGCGCGGCGAGGACGCGCAGGTCGGCGGCGTTGTCGCGGGCCCAGGCGGTGACGGCGCGGTCGGCGGCCCGGCGGTCGCGGACCGCCTTGACGCGTTCGGCCCCGGTTCCGGTTCCGGTGGCGGCGCGGGTCCGCCCGGCGGGCCGCAGGCGCAGGTAGCGGTTCTCGGCGGCCTGGCGGCTGGCGACGCCCATGGGCTGGGCGAGGTCGGCCCAGGTGGCGCCGGCGTCGCGGGCGTTCTCGACGAGGCCGGCTTCCCAGCCGGCGAGTTCGGTGCGCAGTTCGCGCAGCAGGACCAGGGCGGCCAGGGCGGGCTCGGGGCCCTCGCCGGGTGCACCGGCGCCGGACCGGGTGGGCGGGGTGGTGTTCTGGGCGCTGCGGACGGCGTCGTCGATGGCGGCGAGCGCGGCGGCGGCGGCGAGGAAGGACGCCGGTCCTGTGGGCGGGCCGCTGCCGGTGGCGGAGGTGTCGGGCTGCTGTCCCATAGCTGTCACTCCTTTGGCGACCCAGGTGTTTGTCATCGGATGGATGACATGCTAGAACAGATTCAGGTGAAGCGCACTGGCACCCATTCGATCAGTGGAGGTGTTTCGCGATGCTGATGCGCACTGACCCGTTCCGCGAGCTGGACCGGCTGACCCAGCAGTTCCTGGGCACGAACGGCACCTGGTCGCGGCCGGCCCCGATGCCGCTGGACGCGTACCGCACCGGCGACGAGTACGTCATCTGCTTCGACCTGCCCGGGGTGGACCCGCAGGCGATCGACATCGACGTCGAGCGGAACACGCTGACCGTCAAGGCCGAGCGCCGTCCCCGCCACGAGGGCGAGGGCGTGAAGTGGGAGCTGTCCGAGCGCCCGCTCGGTGTCTTCTCCCGCCAGGTCATGCTCTCCGACATCCTCGACCCCGCGGGGATCAGCGCCGACTACGACGCCGGCGTGCTCACGCTGAAGATCCCGGTCGCGGAGAAGGCCAAGCCCCGCAAGATCGAGATCAGCCACAGCGGAAGCCGCAAGCAGATCCAGGCCTGACCCCTCCCACCGGACCGCCGTCCCGCACCGACCCCCCGGGCCCTGTGGGACGGCCCCCGCCCGGCCGGACGACCCACCCGGCCCAGCACGTTCCGGCACTACGGTGTCCGGCCGGGCCCCCAGCAAGAGACCACCATGCGCGACCAGCGGCACGAACCCATCGTGGTACGGGCGAACGGCGAGATCGACCTCGACACCGCCCCCTCGCTGCGCCGTGCGCTGGCCGCCGCGCTCGAGTCACACCGGGAGGTGGTACTCGATCTGTCGGAGGTGACGTTCATGGACTGCGCGGGCCTGGGCGCCCTCGTCCACGCCCGCAACGAGGCCGACCGGCGCGGCGCTCGTCTGGCCCTGCGCGGGGCCGGCCGCCGCGTGGTGCGGCTGCTCAAGCTCACCGGTCTGCACCGGCGCCTGGCCGTGGAGCCCTGACCGGGGCGCCGCCTCGCGTCGGCCCGGGCCGTGGGACGGAGGGAGAACTGCGGTGACTCTTCGATGGGAAGCGTTCCTGGACACGGTTCAGGAACGCGGTGAGTACGACACCCCTCGGGAGGCCGAGCGGGCGGCGCGTGTCGTCCTGGCCCTGCTCGGCGCCCACCTCGTCGGCCAGGTCCGCGCCGACCTCGCGGCCCGGCTGCCCGAGACCCTCGCCCTGATCCTGCTCAACCCGCTGGAGGCCGCCGAGCCGCTCACGTCCGAGCGGTTCGTGCGCGCGACCGCGGCCTGGATCGAGGGCGCCACCGAAGCCACGGCCCTGTGGGACATCGGCGCCGTTCTGTCCACCGTGGCCGACGTGGCCGGAGACGACCTCACCGAGCGTGTCCTGCTCCAACTGCCGCCCGGCTACGACCTCCTGTTCGGCCGGCCCCAGCCCGGCCACCGCCCCTGAAATCCGCCCCGTGCCGCCGCAACTGCCCGGCCGGCCACCGCCCCGGAAGGCCACCGTCTCATGACCCGGTACCGCCTCCTTCTCCAGCAGGTCCGCAACCTCGGCCGCTACACCTGCGACGAGGAAGCCGAACGCGTCCTGCACGCGGTCCTTTCCGTCCTCGGCTCCCAGCTCACCGGCGAGGAACGCTGCGACCTCGCCCAAGCCCTGCCCCAGCGGGCCCGCGCCGTCCTCGTCTCGCAGATCCCGCTGCCCCAGCCGGTCGCCGCACCCGCCTTCGTCGAAGCCGTCGCCCGCGCCCTGAACACCAGCCTTACCGGCGCCCGTTGGGACGTCTCCTCTGTCCTGGCGGCCCTGAGCGACCTCGCCGGGGAGCACCTCACTGACCGTCTCCTCGCCGGCCTGCCCCGCGGCTACGCCCTCCTGTTCGGCCGCGCCGACCTCACCACCGCGGCTTGACCCGGGGCGGCACCACCGCCACCTCACCCCACCCCACCCCACCCCCCTCCGCAACGGTGGGGCGCCGCGGCCGTCCGGCAGCCCAGCGCGGAGTCGGTCGCGGCGAGTTCCCACGGCCCGTCGGTGAGCTGGAGTTCCGCCTCATGGACGACCTGCTCGACCGCCCTGACCATGCCCACGGCGGGAAGCCCATCGGCGGGAAGCCCATCGGCGGGGCCTGGCGCGCCGTCCGAGGGGGCGTCAGGGCAGTGGCACGGCGTGCAGGCAGGTGTGCCGGCCGGGCCCGGCCGGTTCCGTGAGGGGCCGTGCCACCTCCCCGGTGATCTCCACCCGGAAGGCGCCGGCTTCGTCCGCGTATACCGGTACCCCGTCCGCTGTCACCGTTCCGGTGGCGTGGACGACGACGACTTCCGGCGGGCCGTGCCGGCCGGGCAGTCCGGGCAGGGTCACCGCGTACCGTGCGGGGGCGTCCACGGCGGGCCCCCTCAGCGTGGCTGCCGGCCGGCGCCGGCCAGCAGGGCGACGGGAACGGTGGCGTGGATGGGGAAGACCTCGTCGGCGCCGGTGATCTCCAGCAGTCGCCGGGTCTGGGCCGGCGGCGCGGCCAGCACCATCCTCACGCCCGCGGCTTCCGCCTGCAGCCGCACGGTGAGCAGGGCGTTGAGACACACGGAGTAGCAGAAGGTCAGCCCGGCCAGGTCGATGATCAGCCGCGCGGGGCTGTCCGCGAGCGCCTTCGCGAGGACGTCCTCGAGTATGCCGCGGTCGCCCTGGTCGACTTCACCGTCGAGACGGACGGTCACCGCCGTCCCGGAGCGCGTCGTGGTGATTCGCAGGCGCGGTGTGGTGACCCGCAGAACGGATTCGCTGGGCTGGAGCACCGAACTCACCGCCCTTCTCAGCAGCCGGGCCCGTCGGCGGCCGGACCGCCGGGGGTGGCGCCCGGGGCGGGGTGCCCTACACCGGCGCGGTGGCCGGCGAGGACCTCGACGTGTCCGGACGCCCGGTTCCGCGATCGCCCGCCACAGGGACACGGTGCGGCGCTGCGCCGGAGGAGGTCGGGGGCGGGCTCACGCGTACTCGTCATGATGATCACCCCTGGAAGGTGCGGTGGCGGTACCGGGGCCGGAACCAGGATCGACATCGGCGAACAGGGCCAGCAGACCGGCGATCTCGTGAGGGGCCTCGGCAGGGTGGCGGAAGTGCGTGCCGTGTACGACGCGGTAGTGGTTGCGGCGTCCATGCCGGGTGTGGGTCAGGTAGCCGGCGTTCTCAAGATCGGTGACGATCCCCTGAACGGCCCGCTCGGTCACTCCGCATACTGCGGCGAGATCTCGCAACCGCACTTCCGCGTCACGCGAGATCATCAACAGCACACGGGCGTGGTTCGTCAGGAACGTCCAGCTCGTACGCGGTTCCCGCTCGTCCGACATACCACAAGTATGAACCCGGATTCCGGTTTTTCAATGCCTGATCCCAGATTCCGCTGTGGCTCAATCCGCCTGCGCTCGGCCCTCCCGGACACCCGCCCCGAGGCCTTACGCCGCCGCGCCCGCCGCCGCCCCTGCCGCCGGCCCCGACCTGCGCCGGGCCCGGTGTGGTGGCGGTACGGCCGCGCCGGACGGCACTCCATGAGCGACGCGCTCGACAACCCGGACGACCGCGCCGCCTGGATCAACGCCAGGCCGCCCGAGTACTTCGAGTGGAGCAGCCCGAAGTCCAACTGCTACAACCAGCCCACCGCCGCCGTCGCGCTCGGCGCGCCCCGGGCGAACGGCGGCACCTACGCCGCCAGGATCAGCGGACAGCAGGCCAGCACCAAGTGCAAGTCGTCGGCGGAGACCACCAAACAGGGAGCCGTCCAGCGCGGCGCGATAGGCAACGCCACCCGCGGCTTCGTCCGCAACGGCGACGCCTGCCTGCGCGCCCCCCGCGATCCCGCGGTCGACCTGGCCGCCTGCACGAGCGGCGACTACCAGGCCTGGGTCATGGGCGCGGACGGAACCCTGCGCCTGTCCTGGGACGACTGCCTCGCCGGCCAGGACGCCACCGTGACCTCCGGCCCGTGCCAGGGCCGGGACCCCGATGGCCTGGTCACCGACCCCGCCAAGCTCTGGACCTACGACCCGACCGCGCACCTCCTCAAGAACCGTCAGTCCGGCCGCTGCCTGACCACCACCGGCAACCGCGTCTCCACCCAGGACTGCACCGACTCGGCCGGGCAGAAGTGGACGCTCCCGCCGTCCGAGTACTCAGCCCAGCCCATCCCGACCCCCACGCCCATCCCGACCCCCACGCCCACGCCGACCCCCACCCCCACGCCGACCCCCACGCCGACCCGGCCCACCACCTCCCTGACCGACCTGCCCTGGACCAGGGCCACCGGCGGCTGGGGACCGGTCGAGAAGAACACCGGCAACGGTGAACGGCGCAGCGGCGACGGCCACCCGATCTCGATTCGCGGCACCACCCCCGCCAAGCACCTCACCGCCGACCTCACCGGCGGCACCACCCTGCGCCTGGCCGCCACCAACGGCGGCGACAACAACGGCTGGGACCACGCCGACTGGGCCGGCCCCCAGCTCACCTGCGCCAAGTGACCCACTCCGTCCCGCGCCACCCGCTGCCCGGCCCGGGCCGGGTGGTGCACGGGACTCCGTGACCTGGAGACCCGCATCGACGCCGCGTGAGAAGGCGGCCCGGGCAGCCACGCGGCCCCACCCGGGAGCCAGGATCCCTCCCCATCGCGCCGGCGGGCTCCCTCGGCCCGTCCGGCGCGACCCCGGGCAGCCCGCCCCCGGAACCATCCGGCGGACTGCCCGGGGCTTCCGCGATGAACACCGCGGTGCCCGGTGCGGTCGGAGGCTGAAGGCGAGCCGGTCTTCAGGACGGCGAGAACCCACCAGATCGGCAGGTCCGGAAGCCCCGACACGGGTGATCCGGAACCACTGCCCGAGGACCGGGACAGTACGTGCCTAGGAGGTTGTCTCACGTGGCAAGTTTCGAGAGCTTCTTGTAGCAGGTCAGGGCGCCGGCCATGGCCAGGCCTCGGCTCTGTCAGTCGTTGCGGACCACGTACGGGATCTTGAGACCACGAGCAGCCCATGGCAGGCTCATGCCGCATGATCGATGAATTCGCGAAAGACAACCTGCACGGGAGACTGCGGCGGGACCGCAACGCGCTGCTCTGGAAACTCGACGGCTTGTCCGAATACGACGCCCGCCGACCTTTGACAGCGACCGGGACCAACCTCCTCGGCCTGGTCAAACACGTGGCCACCGTCGAGGCCAGATACTTCGGCGAGGTCTTCGACCGCCCTTCCCCGGAACCGCTGCCCCGGTGGCAGGACTATGACGGCAGCGATCTGTGGGCGACCGAGGACGAGACCCGCGATCAGATCATCGGGTTCTACCGGCGCACGTGGGAACACGCGGACGCGACGATCAACGAGCTTCCCCTCGACGCCCCCGGCCACGTGCCGTGGTGGCCGGAGCCTTCTCCCAACACGAACCTGTTCGCCGTCATGGTCCACGTCCTCGGCGAGACCAACCGGCACGCCGGGCACGCCGACATCCTGCGCGAGAGCCTCGACGGCCGGACCGGGATGCGCCCCGAACACGGGAAGCAAATCGACGAGGAGGCCCGTGCGGCCTACTGCGCGAAGATCGAGCAGGTCGCCAGATCGGCCGCGCCAATCAAGGCTTAGAGGTTGTCCCACGTGACTTGATGTTCGTGCGCCATGATGCCGGTCGGGGGTGCTGATCTATCGAAGCGTCTGGTTCCTGGGGAGCTCTGGCAGCCGGCCGGCCCATTGCTTCCGTCACTCGCTGCTCGTCCGCAAGGTGGTGGGAGACCGCTCCATCGGGAAACCCGGCCGGTTCGTCGCCGACCACTTCGGCGGCCCCAGACCTTCACAACCGGCGACCTCGGCCCGGTCGTGCTCCACCGGGCCGGCCGCCACCGCGCCGCCACCGACCAATCCGCGGCCTCGGTCGCTCCGGTCGCTCCGGTCGCTCAGGCGGCTTCCCGACGAGGTGCCGGTGCCCAGCCTGAGCCAGGCCACCGGCTGGACGCAGCCCACCGATCGCGGCCTGGGTGAGGCGCGCCGTGACTCCGCCCTCGGTGACGGCCTGGTCACCTCACCTGGCCAGCCGCCCCCGGCGTCCGGGCTCTCGAACAGCGCGGCCGCCTGGCTGGTTGGACCGAGGTCTGCGACGACCTCGGGAACGGGGTCGCCCTCGTCTCCGGCCGACCGGCTGCCGGTCGCGGACCCGCAGGCCGGCACCTGGCCCGGCCGGGGTGCGGATGCTGACGCGGTTCTCGTACTTGCGGCGGGCCTGCTGCGGGAACGCCGTGGCCGCCGTCGAGCGGTCGGCGTGGCGGGCGAGGAGTCTGAGCGAGGGCCGGACGTGGCGTCCGGTCCCGCGCCCCGCAGGCCTTCCGCCGTGCCGGGTCTGGTGGGCGTCTGGTCAGTCGGCCCGTCCGCCGGCGGGGGACGAGGTCCAGCCCTGCTGCCGGAGCCGTTCGAAGCCGTCCAACAGCAGGTCGAGCGCGAACTCGAACTCGAACTGGTCGTCGCAGCCATGGCCCACCACGGAGTCGTCGTCGTGGGCGCTTGCCCCGGCCAGCTCCGCGACGTAGGGGTACCGCTCCGCCAGCTGCCGGAACGCCGCGTCCTGCTCGGCGGCACGCGGGTCGGGCCCAGTACCGGGCGCGGTGGCGGTGGCGGGCGGAGCGTCGAAGACCTCCTGGGTGAAGCCGAGAATGCGACTGCCCAGGGCGTGCATCACGTGATGGGTGAGGTCGACCGAGAGCCCGCCGGTCCGGAAGCTGCCGATCACCGCGTCCATGTGGGCGAGCAGCGCCGGGGTGGGGCCGCTCCGGGACCGGATCACCTGCAGGGCCCAGGGGTGGCTCCGCAGCGCCTCCCGGGCCGCGAGGATCCGCCCGCGGACGGCGGCGCGCCAGTCGGGGCCGAGGTCCGGCGACCCGATCCCGCCGACCACCGCGTCGACCATGCCGTCCAGCAGCTCCTCCTTGTTGGCGACGTGCTTGTAGAGCGCCATCGGCACCACGCCCAGCTCCTGGGCGAGCCGACGCATGCTGAGCGCCTCGATCCCCGTCCCGTCGGCGAGCGCGACGGCCGCGCGCAGCACCCGGTCCCTGCTCAGGGGGGCCCGTCGGGCCGCGTCCGTCGGCTGGGCCATCTGCCGGTCTCCCTCGGTTCGACTGCCGGACCGGTGTTCCGGCTTGACGAGTGTACGGCGTACGCCTACCGTGAGTGCCAGGTGTACGCCGTACACCTCTCGAGGGGAGTGTCCAGGTGAGCCCAACCAGAGGAACCGCGGTCGTCGCGGGTGTCCTGTTCCTTGTCACCGAGATCACCGCGGTCGGCGGCCTCGTGCTGTACGGGCCCGTCCTGAAGGGCGCCGACTACGTGACCGGCCCCGGCGCCGACGGCAGGGTGTTCCTCGGGGCGCTGTTCGAACTGCTGCTCGCGGCGGCGGTCGTCGGCACCGGGGTCACGCTGTACCCCGTCCTGCGGCGGCAGCACGAGGGGGCCGCACTCGGCTACGTCTGTGCCCGCCTGCTGGAGGCCGCCGTCATCGTCGTCGGCATCATCGGCGTCCTGTCGGTGGTGACCCTCCGGCAGGACTTCGCAGCCGGCGCCACGGGCTCCGACGCCGCTGCGGTGCGGACGGCGGGCCGGGCCCTGGTGGCGGTCCACGACTGGACCTTCCTCATCGGGCCCAACTTCGTGCTGGGCGCCAACACCCTGGTGCTCGCCTGCCTGCTGTACCGCGCACGGCTGGTGCCGCGCTTCGTGGCGGTGCTCGGGCTGGTCGGGGGGCCGTTGATCTGCGCCTCGGCGACCGCCGTACTGTTCGGCCGCTACGAGCAGGTCTCGACCGCGGGGTCGCTGGCGGCACTGCCGGTGTTCGTCTGGGAGGTGACGCTGGCCCTGCGGCTGATCGTCAAGGGCTTCGAACCCGTCGGCCCCGCCGTCCGCCAGGCCACGGCGGCCGTCTGACGGCCCGGCGGCCTGACAGCCGGTACGCCTGGTGGTCCGGAACCACCAGGCGTACCGGCGCCGGGGAGCGCCTTCGGGATGCGTCAGGCCTGGGCGCGACCACCGACACCACTGCCCTGGCCTGAGTGAGTCCCGGGCAGTATGCGGCGGCTGCCGGGCACGGACCGGAACGGCCGGGGAGCGGCAGTCGTCGATGCCGGTGTTGAAGCGGTCCAGGGCGCCCGGGATCAGCGAGGCGTCGCGGGGGAGGGGCGCGTCGGTCAGGACGCGCACTGGCGCGGGCCCGCTCGGCCGGTCCGGTGCGCGCGAGGGCGTGTGCGTGCAGCGCCGCAGGTATCGGGCGATGAGTCGCAGCACCGGGTGTGCGCGCTCCGTCGGGGGCGGTTCCGGCCGGCGCGGTCGGAGCCGCGACCGTGCAAGGTTGATGGGTCGGGGCGTTGTGGAGGTGGGGTGGGATGGACGAGCGCGCGGTGGTCCTGAACGGGCCGGCGCAAGGCATCCGTCCGCTTGATCAGGGTGTCGACTGGTTCGAGGGTCTGGCCGGCACCGAGAAGTTCGAAGTCCTGCGCGACCTGGCAGGGTTCTGCATCCAGGCCCGCGCCGTCATCGAGGACGGACCGGAGAGCATCCGCAGGGCCGGGATCCGGCCCACCCACACCCCGGCCGTGCTGCTCACGCGCGGGCACCTCACCGAGCAGCTCACAAAGATCGTCAATCTGCGGCAGGACGAGCGCGTCAAGGCGTTCCGGCTGTTGGTCGCACTGCTCGGCGTGGCTGACGAGCGGCGGAGGGCTCGGTTCTGCGCCAACGGGTGCGGCCACGCCTGGCACCGCCTGGGCACCGGTGCGGGGAACTGAAGCGGCGCCCCGGGGCCGTACGCCTCCTCCAGCTGCGCCACGACGCCCTCGGCATCGCGGACGACGGCTTTCAGCTCCGCTTCTATCGTCGTACTCGCGTCAGCCGAGCTGCCCGGTCGGCCGCATGGTGATCTGGTTGATGTCCACGCCCGCAGGCTGGTTGAGCGCGAAGGCGATCGTGGCCGCGATCTGCTCGGGGGTCATCGCCTCCTCAGGGGTGCCGCCGCGCTCGGCCCAGAACGCGGTGTCCACCACTCCGGGGGCGATGACGGTCACGCCGACTCGGTCCTTGCCGACCAGCAGCCGGGTGTTCTCGGCCAGCGCGTGCGCAGCCCACTTGGTGACCGAGTACAGGTTGCCGGGTGTGTTGCGCACCCCGGCGACGGAACCGATGAACACGATCCGGCCCTTGGATGCCCTCAGCTGCGGCAGGGTCTCGCGCACCAGCAGGGCCGGGCCCAGAACGTTGGTGAGGACCATGGCGCGCATGTCCTCGGGGGCGTGGCTCTCCAGGTTGCCGGGCAGCGAGAAACCGGCGTTGGCAATGACGTTGTCCAGTCGGCCCCACGCCTGAACCACGCGGCGCACGGCGGCGGCGACGTCCTCCGCCTCGGAGGCGTCGCCGGTGATCGTCAGCAGCCGCTCACCCGCTCCGGCCGAAGTGGCGAAGGCGGCCAGCTTGCCCGCGTCACGTCCGGTGACCGCCACACGGTGGCCCTGCTCGAGGAGGGTGCGGGCGGTCGCGGCACCGATTCCGGTCGATCCACCAGTGATCAGCGTGACGGGCTCCATACAACGGCCTCCTCGGCGACGTGAACATCAGTTCCCCAAAACGCCTGCACTATACGTGGGGTGAGCTGCTGCCAGGGTTGTCGCGCCGTACCGACTCCGCCCAGGCCCGCTCGACCGCCGCCGCCCCTGCGAGCTCCCACGGGTACGTGGTCCGGCCGCTCTCCTGCCCACCGCCGGGACGAAATGATCTCCGCCTACGAAAATCCTGCCAGAGCCAGATACAGGTGTACGCCGACACCTGCCGACGCTGGAACGTGCCCGCACCTGGTGCGCTGGGAGCCGGCTCGCAGGACTCCTACCTCTGCCAGGTCCCGGGCGCACCCACGCGAACCGCATCGCCCAACTGCCCACCGCCGACGCTGCCGTGGCCGCCGCCACGCTGCGCCACTGCGCGGAGGTGCAGTCGGACCGGGTGCCCGGGCCGCGGTACCGCGGCGATATGGTGCGGTCATGAGAAGTCGGATACGTGAGGACCGGCCGCTGCGAGACCTGCTCGACCGGCTGGGGGCCGACGATCCGGAGTCGGCGCGTCGGCGCAGGGTGCTGGCCGGTGCACTGGTCGTGGTGGCGCTGCTCGGGTCGAACGCGTGGGGGCGAACGGAGGCCGGGACCTGGTCCGAGGTGTGGATCGGCACGGCGGACGTGCTCCAGTGCGCCGCACTGATCGTCACCGCGTTTCTCCTGGTGCGGCGTTCGCGGTCGGTCGCGTGGGCCGGGGCCGCGAGCGTGACCCTGATGCTGCTCGGTGCCTTGTTCGACGTGATGACGAAGGAGGGCGAGGGCGCTTCGTACGCGGCACTTGCCGAGTCCCTGCTGATCAAACTGCCCACCGTGGTGGTGCTGGCGGTCCTGGTCAGGCGCGGCAGGCAGTGGTGACGGCTCGGCCGCCGGTGGTCCGGGGCGGCCGAGCCGCAATACCGTTGCTTTAGGGAGCTGTTCAAGGTTCGTACGGCCTCCACGGCGGCCGCCCCGGTACTGGCGCCACGCGCCTCGGGCAGCAGCCGCCCCGGGAATCCCCTCCAGGTCCGCCGGAACCTGTGAAACGTCAGCCGGTCTGACCGTACTCGTCGGGCCAGTTGGGGAGCGGGACAGGGCCGCCCGGCCGATCGGGGTTGACGGCCAGACAGAGCACAACGACGCTTGTCGATCGCTTTTGGGTGTACGAGCCGAAGACGTCAGGCCCCTCGTCGTAGCACGGCCCGCCTCGCGCAGACCAAAGCCAAGCAGCAGCGAGGCTAGCCCAAATCATCTGGAGATCGCCGGGGTTCCTGGCAGGCTGGGGACATGGCACCCTTCGATGATCAAGAGCTGGACACGGCGGTTCAGAATGCTGACTCGCCGGCCTGGTCCCTTCGCGCCGCTGCCGGGCGGCGGCTCGCGATGTCGGACAGGATCGACGAGGTGACGGACGTCCTTCACCGCCTCCTCCTGGATGTTCAGAACACCGCGGTCATCCAGGAGACGGCGGTGGCCCTGCTCGAACGCAATGACACCACCGGACTCCGCTGCGTGCTGCTGGCCAGAAGCTACGCGTCAGAAACCTGGACTGCGGATGAGATCCAAGCCGCCCTGGACGGCAACCCCGAATGGATGACGACCGAACGCGCAGACCGGCTGATCAAGCAGTACCGCGAGTTGGCAACGGACCAGGACGCCGGCGTCCGCGACGAAGCCCAACGGCTCCTGGCGCGGCTGCGACCGCGCGAGGAATGGGCGCGAGACGCAGAGGCCGACTCCTGACTCTCGATTGCTCGTGCGGCGACGGCGGAGACGCGCCGTTCGAGGACGGAACCCCGGTCGACGCCGACCACGACACCGCCCAGGACGGGGACGAGCCCGACGATGTCCACGGCCACTGGTCCGTCCGGGTAGGCGGACAGTTCGTGATCCTCGCGGGCGGACAGTCATCTCCCGCTGCGGTATGACCATGAGTCACTCGTCCGGGCGTGTCCTCCACTAAGTTGAGGCGAGTGATCGATTACAACGTCGAGGCGGAGTCGTATGACGCCTCTCGGGGAGGCGAGGCTCGTGCCGCCGCGGCTGCGGAAGCGATCGAGCGACTGCTGCCGGACGCCGCACGGACCGTGGTGGACGTGGCTTGTGGCACTGGCATCGTGACGAGAAGGCTGTCGCACCCCGCCCGCACGGTCATCGGCCTCGACCGCTCGCCGGGGATGACGAGTATGGCGACGGGGCGTCTTCCCGGGGCGCTCGTGCTCGGGGATGCCGCACGCCTGCCCATTGCAACCGCCCGGGTGGACGCGGTGGTCCTGATCTGGCTGCTCCACCTGCTTGCCGACGCGGAGCCGGTTGTCGCCGAGGCCGCGCGGGTGATCCGTCGCGAAGGCGCGGTGGTCACCACGGTGGACAAGGACGAAGCGGCGTTCCACGTCGACAGCGATGTAGCCGCCGTGACGGCGGCAGTACGCGGGAAGTACGCTCCGCGGGCTGCGGATCAGTTCGATCGGGTGGCCCGCCTGGCGGCCGGGTGCGGAATCCGACCGGTCGCCGAGGAGAGGTTCGTCGGGGCCGGCCAGGGACGCAGCCCGCGCCAGTGGAGCGAGCGCATCGCAGCCGGCAGCTTTCCCTGGAGCCGCGAGGCCACCGCGGACGAGATCGCCGAGATCCTCCGCGGCCTGGCCGCGCTGCCCGACCAGGACACACCCCGACCGGACCCGGTGTACCGGCTGATCGCGCTCGCTTGATCCCGAGCTCGGGGGCGGGAACCCGGCCGAGCGGGTCCGCCCCATGCCCCGGGCATCAGGTCGTGTCTGCCCGAGCACCGGTAGGGCTCGGGCTAACGGGGTGACATCGGCAGGGCGAGGCCGCGCATCTCGTGAGGTGTGCGATGCTCACCGACCCACCCGTCTCAGGCCGTTGGCAACCCAGCGCCGCGGTGGACCGGCCGGGTTGGGCATTGGGTCCGGTCGGTGTTGGGATCCGGCCGGACCCCAACTCCGGCTCACGTGAGCGGGACGACGCCCTGGCCGTAGGTGGCCCGGGCGAGCCGGAGGCTGGTGCCCTCGGTCAGCACGATGTGCGAGTGGTGCAGGAGCCGGTCGACCGCCGCGGTGGCGATGGTCTTGGGCGTGATCGTGTCGAAGCCGGCCGGGTGGATGTTGCTGGTCACGATCATGGACCGGCGTTCGTGGGCGGCGTCGATCACGCGGTAGAACGCCGCGGCGGCGGCCTGGCGGCGGCCTGGTGGCGGCCGTGTGGTCGTCCCGGGTCGCGCGGTTCGCCTGCTGCGCGTCCGCTGCCGTCGTCGCTGTCCGGACGGGAGGGGCTGCTGACGGTCGACTGTGGGGCCGGCACGGTGATGGCCGGAAAAAGCTTTCGGAGGGTGAGCGATGAGTTTCCCGCGCGGGCGTGGTCTTCTCCTGTGCAAGGCGACAACGGACTTCCCGGTGACCGCTGGAGCGGCACCTTCCGAAGGGACGAAGAAGATGATCGAGCTGAACGCGGAACACGCCCGCCGGACGATCGTCGAGCACACGGAGCGTCTGGCGGCCTCAGCCGTCCTGGCCGGACCCGACGCCGCGGTTCCGACTGCTCCGGAGTGGACCGTCACCGACCTGGTCGAGCACGTGGGCCGGACCCAGCACTGGGTCGCGGAGATCATCGAGCGGCGCATCAACGACCCCGCACAGCTGCCCACGGAGCTGGCCGTACTCCCCGCTGACCCCCGCGAGTGGCCGACGTGGCTGTCGGAGTCCGCGCGGCGGGCCGCGAACGCGTGCTCGGACGACGCGCTGGACGCGCCGGTGTTCAACGCCGCGGGAGACGAGCGGCCGGGAGCGCTTTTTTGGATGTCCAGCCTCCTCAACGAGGCGGTCGTCCACGGCTTCGACGCGGCCGCCGCAGCCAACACGGTCCGCGAAGCCGACCGACTGACCGACATCGACGCCGACATCGCGGCGGCTCTCATCGGCAACCACTTCACCATGCTCGCCTCCCCCACGTGGAAGCTGCAGCGCCCGGAGTCCGCCACAGCGATCAGCGGTTCGGGGCAAACCCTGCAGTGGCTCGCCACCGACATGCCCGGTGACGCGGGCGCCTGGTTCGTGGAACGGCACGCCGACGGGGCGAGGTGGCAGCCTCGGATTCAGCCCGCCGACGTGACGGTCACCGGCCCGGCACGCTCGCTCCTGCTGACCCTGACCCGACGGCTCCCGCTCACCGGCCACGACACCACCGGCATCACCGTGGAGGGCGACACCGCCCTTGCCCGGCACTGGATCGACAACACCGTTCACGCCAGCGGCTGACCCGCCACCAGCGGACCGACGCCCGCCCCAGCTGTTGTGCCGGACCTGGCCGACCGAGACCGATTTCCTGCTGCCGGGCGGCCGACGCAGGTGCGCTGCGGGAGAAGGCCGGCCCGGGCCGGCTGGACTGCCCGGGCTGCGAAAAAGCCCGTGCGGCACAGGACTTGGGCCCGCTGGTGCTGCCCGCCCCGGCCACGCTGGAGCTGGTGGCCGCGCCGGCGTAGCCGGCCGTGCCGCGCCTGGACACGGGTCACGTGGCGGGGGAATTGGGGAAACCGCCCCGTCAGACGATCAAGACCGCAGACTCCCGCCCACCAGCACGAGCACGAGCACGGGCACGGGCAAGGACCGTCACGCCAGCCCCGCTGACCAGCACGTTTTGAAGACGGAGACACTTCAATGGTGCCTCCTACGCGGTGTCCAGCAGTGCGAGTCCGGCGGCGGTGGGCGTGTGAAGGGCGGTGTTGTGGTGGCGAAGTGTGGTGATCAGGCCGGCCTCGCGCAGCACGGTGGCGTGCTGACTGGCACTGGAGGGGCCAACGCCCAGGGCCGTGGCGATCTCACCGGTCGTGCAGCCGGGGCGTTGCGCGATGATGCGCAGTACGGCGGCGCGGGTTCGGCCCAGCAGCGCGGCCAGTGGTGCCGGTGTGCCGTCGGTTGCGCTCGGAGTCATGAGGGTCAGAGGGCCGGCCTTCTCATCGCGGTGGGCGGGGTAGGTCAGGATGGGCTGGGGTTCGGCATCCGGATCGACCACGGGTGCTTGCGTGGCGAACGCGGACGGCATCAGCAGCAGGCCCCGGCCCCCCAGGTGGACGTCACCTTCCAGTCCGGACACCAGGTCGACCTCCAGCACGGGTGCCCGCCACCGGATACGCGGCGGGCACAGCCCGGTCAGCAGCCGCTCGACACCGCCGTGCAGGAGCTCACGGGACCGGACGGCCAGGTCGGCCGCGACCTGGTCGGTGACCTGGGGCCAGTACGGGGCCAGGACGGTTGCGTGGACCCGGCCGAGGGCGTCGACAAGCTGCCGTAGCACCTCGGGGTCGTCGCCCAACCCGGAGGCCCAGCCGGGCATGCGTTGCCGCTCGGCGATCCGGGCCAGGTTTGCCCGGAGTTGTTTTGACGGTGTGGCGGCGACCTGCTCCAGCAACTCGGGGACGCTGCCGATTCCTCGCGGGCTCAGGAAGGCAGGCGCCCATCCGTGGCGGGGTGCCAGGTCGAGAACCATGCGCGCCTGGGGCGGCAGGCGGGCCCAGACTTCGCGGCGCCACGCGCCGAAGCGCAGTGCCTGGTTGCGGTCCTGTAGGACGCGCAGCGCGATGCTCAGTTCTTCCAGCGGCGGGACCGACGTTGCGACGCGGGTGCGGGCAAGGTCGGCGCCGGTGAAATGGAACCGGTAGACCATCCGTCCTCCGCCGCCCGTCCGGTGTGCCGCTGTGGGTGCCGATTCTTCCCATAGGTCGTTGTTCACGCCAGGTTGAAACAGGACGACGTCGCCGGTGGCCGCGACCGATGCTGTTGGGGCAGGGAACACAGTGCCCCTGTGGTCGCCCATCCGGATCCCGAGGCGACCGACCGGACATCAGAGAGGCAAACGCATGCGATCGAACGCCTTCGCCAGGACCCTCGTCAGCGTCACCGTCGCGGTCGGCATAGCCGCCGGCAGCATGGCGGGGGCGAGTGCGGGCTTCGCGGCTTCCCGACCGGCCGTCAGGCCTGCGGCGAGCGTCCAGGACGCCTCCATCCTCGCGGTGAACAACCTCGGCCTGAGTACGGACAGGGCCATGAACTGGCAGAGCTGCCTGAACGCCTGGGGCTTCAACGCCGGCACCCCCGACGGGCAGCTGGGCCCCAACAGCTGGGCGGCGGCGCAGAGGATGCTCAACGCCTGGCACTACAACGCCGGTACCGTCGACGGCGCCGTCGGACCCAACACGATCACGGCGCTGCAGAAGTTCCTGAACGCCACTGGCTACAACGCCGGAACCCCCGACGGGATCGCCGGACCGCAAACCAGGGCCGCGTTCTGGAACTACAACGCCACGGGCTGTTGAGCTGACCCGGAGTGCCGCGAGGGTCTGGCCGGGCGGGGCCGCTCGGCCAGATCGGCACCGACCTCACCCACCGCTCTGGCGTGCCGTCCGGACCGTCCGGGGTGAACGGACGACGGACGCCCGCGGTCCGGGGACCGCGGGCGTCCTGGGTACCTCAGCGGTGCCGCGTCAGCGGCGGGCGCCCCGACGGCGGGCGATCACCAGCGCGCCCCCGCCGACGGCGAGCAGCGCGGCCCCACCAGCGCCGTAGACGATCATCTGGCTGCTGTTGCCACCCGTGCTGGCCAGGGTGCTGGCCGGCGTGGTCGAGACCGGATTGGCGGTCGGCTTGCCGACCGGGCCGGTCGTGTCCGCCGGGGCGGACGGCGCCGGCACCGCCGGGGCGGTCGACGGGGTGCCACTGGACGGCGTCCCGGTGGTGGCCGGCGCCGACGGCTTGGCGGTGGTGGAGGGCGAGGCGGTGGCCGTCGCGGTGGCGGTGGCCGAAGGCGTCGTCGTGGCGGTGGGCGTCCCGGTCGGGTGCGGGGTCGCGGTGGCCGTGGGCGACACCGAGGAGGTCGGCACCGGGACGGTCGGCGTGCCGGTCGGCGTCGGCACGCAGGCCTTGCCGCCGTTCCAGGCCGAGATCAGGTTGTCCGGGAAGACACCGTCCGGGTACCTCGGCGCGGGGTTGGCGACGCCGTCGAACTTCTTGTCGCCGTTGTACAGGTCGATCTGGCCGTAGCACTTCGGCAGGTGGGCGGAGACGTCCAGGGTCGCCTGGCGGTTCCCGCTGCGCAGCGTGGTGGTCGCCCAGCCGAGGAAGGTCTGCTTGCCCGAGGTGGCCCAGGTCGGCCCCTCGGTGTCGTAGGAGGCCAGCGAGACCCGGTAGTCGCAGCCGTCCACGACGTCGCCGACCAGGCGGACCTGGATGACGCCATGCGGCTGGGACATCCGGCCGTCGGAGATCCAGCCCTTGCCGCCGTCGACGGAGAACTGGACGCCGACGGCGCCGCACCCGTGCTCGGCCTGGGCCTGGGCGGTGCCGGCGGTGAGCAGCGGAGCGCCGACGGCTATGCCGAGGGCGGCGAGGGCCGGAACGCTCCGGCGCAGGAGTTGGTGCACGAGGAAGCTCCCTAGGGGGTTGTACACGGTTCGGGTGGGACTCACCGCTCCCCGGTGGCGATCCGGACGGACCGTCACCGGAACTGAGCGGACGTGAAACCGTGACCGTACCCGATGGCCCCGCGGTCCCGGGCCCCGCACCCCTGCCGAGCAGGTCTTCGCCGCTCTGCTGGGCCTGCTCGGTGGCGTAGGCGTGGATGTGGCGTAGGCGTGGATGAGGTCGTGCATCCGCCACCGTCCGGTGTCCGGGTCCTGCCGGATGAGGCCCAACCACCGAGTACCGCACCCGCACCCGGGCCCGCCTCGACGCCCGGGATCAGGCCGAACACGAAGCCGAGCACCAACGGCCGGAAGCCAGGCTGCGCGACGCGGCACGCACCGGGAACCGACCTGCGGCGGCCGCCCGGCCGTCAAGTGACGGGTGCTTTGGCCAGGCCCTCGCGGGTGCGGCGCAGCAGTTCGAGGACCAGCCCTTCGCCGTCGCCCGCCGGGCCCAGGCCGAGCCGGTTGAGGTGCATGTGGACGTAGCTGCGGCACAGCGCGCCGTGGCTGCGCCGCAGCCTGCCGTCCTGGCGCAGTGCGGCGAGCAGGGCGGCCGCTGGGGCGAGGGCGGCGCGGCGCTGCGCCAGCAGCAGGCGCAGGACCTCGGTGTCGGGCCGGTCCGGACCGGCGAGGGCCAGGCGCAGGTCGTTGCCGCGGCGCCGGTACTCGTCGCCGCCCTCGCGGGTGGTCTCGGCGGCGCCGCGCAGGAACGCCAGCCGTTCCGGCTCGGACAGGCCCAGGGTGTCGAGCAGGTCGTCGACGCTGCTCACCGCCAACGCCGTGCGGTCGAGCGGGATTTCATCCTCCTCGCCCGCCTGGAGCAGCCAGGCGACCGAGGTGCTGTCCGCGCCGAAGACCTCCTCGGCCACCCGTACCCCGTCGTTGCCGCCATAGCGTTCGACCTCCCGCTCGTAGGTGTCGAAGGCGAGCCTGGTGGCGGCCCCGGTCGCCAGCAGGTCTTCCGCCCAGCGGCAGGCCTGGTCCATCAGCGGGCCGAGCAGGGCGGACCGCTCGCCGTGGAAGCGGATCCGCAGGTGGCTGTCCGTGTCCGAGTAGCGGATGAAGAACCAGTTGTCGGCCAGTCCGGCGGCGGTGGCGAACTCGGCGAAGGTGCGCAGCGGTCCCGCGATCAGCTCGTCCTGCTGCCAGGGGCTGCCGTAGAGCTTGAGGTACAGCCAGTCACTTCCGGGCGGCCGGAACCGGGTGCCCGCCGCCACGGTGTCGGCGGCCGACGTCACCGCGGCGGCCGCGTGCGCGTGACCAGCCGGGTGCCCGTCGAGCCCAGCCGGGTGCCCGTCGAGCCCTGCCGGATCCACGGCCGCGGCCCGCGCGCGCACCAGCGGAACGACGAGCTCGCAGATGTGGCGGCCGTCCGGCCCGGGCAGCCAGGCGTCCTGCGGCTGCGGCAACGCCTCCTGGAACTGCAGCGCCTGCGTGCCGCGCAGGGCCCGCAGTTCCTCGCGCGCCACCTCGACCTGGTCGCGGTCGGCGAGGTCGAGCAGCAGGCGGTTGTCGCCGACGCACAGGTAGACCAGGTGCGGGACGGCCCACCGCTGCCGCCAGGCCGACAGCGCGGCCGCGAACTCCTCGCCCGCGCCGGTGGGCAGGTCGGCCGCGTCGAGCCGCCACTGCGCGAGGGCGAGCACGGTGCGGCCGTACTGGACCCGGGGCAGGAACGGGAAGCCGTTCGCCGGGCCCCAGGAGAACAGCGAGGGCTGGCAGCGCCCGTCGGCGGCGGCGTCCAGCAGGAAGCGGACCGGGGCGGGTGCGCCCATGCTGTTGAGCATGTGGCCCTGCACCCCGGTGATCCGGGCGGCGGCGGCGGGCCACTCGACGCTGAACCGGCCCTCGTGCAGGCCCACGACCAGCTCGCGCAGCGGGATGGCGTCCCGGTGCGGCACCCCGGGCCCGGTGCCGAGCACGATCTCGTGGGTCCGGACCGCCGGCCGGATCGCGACGTTGGCAAAGCGCGCCCGGCGCGGCAGGTAGACGACCTCGGCGAAGAGCGTGTCGGGGCTGGCCTCCTGCTCGGCCCGGGCGATCTCGTCGAGGGCGGTACGGGCCTCCGGGCCGAGCAGGTCGGCGAACCGGCCGAGGTGACGGCCGGCGGCCGGGGCGCCGAGGTTGGGGCCGACGACCAGCCGGAACTCGCCGGCGTCCAGGGCGGCGGGCGAAGCGGCGGTGACGAACAGCGCGAGCTCCAGTGAGAGCGGGCAGGCGGCCGGATCGGGCCGGGACACGGTGAGTGCCTCGATCTGCTCGTCGGTCAGGTCGACGCTCTGGCGGTGCTCCCGGTTGGCGGCGAGGGCCAGGCCGAGCAGCAGCCGGTTGCGCTGCGGCGGCTGCGGGGTCGAGCGCTGGTGGGCCGACGAGTCGGTCGGGGGTCCGAGCCCCACGTCCGGGTCCAGCAGGTCCAGCAGGGGAACCCGGCGCTCCGCCCCGTAACGGCTCAGGAACGCCCGCCGGTAGGACTCCAGGCGGGGCGGACCGGCCGGGAGGGGACTCAGCCGGAGCAGCAGCTCGGCGGCGCGGGCCGCCTCCGCCGCCACCTCGGCGTTCAGGCCCCGGCCGGCCAGGGGAAGGGCCAGGTCGGTCTGGAGGACGGGGTCTCCGGGCGCCGCCGGGTGCAGCCCGTCGGCGCGTTCCAGCAGGTCAGCCCAGGGTCGGACCCGTGCGTCGAGCGGGAGGGCGTCCCACCGGGCGAGGTCCCGGGACAGGTGGTCGAGCCCGGCGGCCAGCTCCCGCGCACCGGGGACGGCGGCCAACCGCTCGCGGACGTGGGTGGCGGGGTCGCCGTTGGTGAGGGGCGGTCGGAGATCGGTCTGGAGGAAGCCCTGGGCCCGCAGCCGTTCGACCAGCCCGGCCGCCTTGTCGGGGGTCGCGCCCGCCAGCCCGGCGAGCCCGGCCGCCAGGTCGTCCGCCGCGACCGGGTGTCGCGCCGTCTCCAGCACCTGCTGTACGGCCGGGGTCAGCCGGACCGAGACGGTGTCCGCCGCGCCGTCGGCTTCGGCGTCGCGGAGCAGGGCGCGCTCGCCGCGCAGGACGACCGCCTCGTTGGTGACCAGCCGCAGGCCGGCGCGGATCTCCGGCTCCTCCTCCAGCCGGTGGATGAGCCCGAGCAGCCAGGCCATGTCCGGCCGGGTGCGGGTGCGCGGCGGGTACGGCCCGAGCGCCAGATCGGTGTGGTCGCTCCAGCGGGCCAGGCCGACGCCGGCGAAGACACCGAAGGGCGTCGGCCTGGTGCACATGCGGATCAGGTAGCGCGTCAGTTTGCGGCGAACCCGCCGAGCTTCCGGGTCGTCGGGGCGGGTGCGGTGCAGGGCGGCGGCGAGGTCACGGCTGGCCACCTCGACGGCGAGGCGGACCTGCGGCGCGTCGGGCATCAGGGTGTCGCCGCCGGTGGCCGCGCCGACGGTGGCGAGCGCGTCCACCGGGAGCAGCGGTGCCCGCACCACCGCCCAGTCCAGCGGCCGGTAGATCGGCTGCGCGCGGCGGCGGTGCTCAGGGTCGTTGACCGTCATGACAGCAGGAAGAACCGGTCCCAGGTGGGCTCGGTGTCGGTTGCGGCGGCCAGCAGGACCATGACCACGCCGGGGGCTCCGTCGAGTAGGCCGGGCGAGTCCACCCGGTTGCCGGCCGGTTCCACCGCGGCGTACCCGAGCGGACGGTCGGGATCGAAGTGATCGAGCAGCTGGTCGACCAACTGCTCGGCCCCGGCGGTGAACTGCGGCAGGCCGGTGTCGTGGGCGAAGCGCAGTACCACCTGGAGCAGTCCGGCGACGCCGTGGCAGAACGTGGGCGAGGCGAGCTGGCGGGCGGTGTCGGGCCGCTCCAGCACGCGGGTGATGGCCTCGACGGCGACGTCGCGCAGCCGTCCGTCGTCCAAGGCCTCGCCGGCGTGCCAGAGTGCCCGCGCGATCCCGGGGCTGCCGTAGCACCAGGAGCTGCGCGCCGGGCCGGGGTCCGGCGGCGGGGGTCGTCCGGGCGCCGCCGGCAGCGGGATGGCCGACGGCCAGTTGATGCCCCACGCGTCGTCGAGGCGGTGCGCGGTCAGCCAGTCGGCCAGGTAGCGGACCGCCGCCGCCTGGCCGGGTGCCTCACGGCCGGCCCGCAGGGCGAGGGCGAGGATCGCCAGGGGGCCGGGAATCCCGTGCGCCAGCCCGCAGTTGAGGTTGCCGTACGGGTAGATGGGCCGCGTCGCGGGGTCCCCGAGCTGGTCCTCCGGCGTGGCCCAGCGCGGCGTCGCGCCGTTCGGCGCGGCCAGGTGGACCAGCGCGCCGAGCAGGTCGGCGAGCGCGCCGTGCGGATCGCGCGGCAGCAGGCCGGCGGCCAGTCCGCTCGCCCCGGAGACCAGGTCGAAGTCGCTCACCGGCCGACCGTGGCGGCCCTCGGCGAGCCGCGCGGCCATGAGCTGTGCGCGGGGCACCAGTTCGTCGTCGAGGGCACCGAGCGCACGGCGGTAGCGCGTGCCGTCGCGGCTGAGCGCGGCGACGGCGAACGCCGTGCCGCCGAGCCCGCTGTAGAGGCCGGAGCCGATCCGCGCGGGATCCTGCCCGATGCCGTCGAGCCCGGTGACGAGGAAGCGGTGGCCGGTCTCGTCCCACCCCTGGCCCGGCCGACACCGGTCGAGGTACGCGCACAGTAGCGCGATTCCGGCGTCTCCCCCGGCCACCCCGGGGGAGACCCAGCCGATCGTCCGGGGGAGGCGGGTCTGACGGGCGGCACCGGCCAGCGCCTCGCAGATGCGGGCGCGATCCACGCAGCGCTCGGCGGCGGCATCGGCGGCGGCGAGCGCGGCCGCCCGCTGGTCGCCGTCGAGCACGCTGCGCCAGGGGCGCGGCTCCGGGGCGCGCCCGTCGGCCGTCGGCGAACCGGAACGGCCTGTCGCGCCGAAAGCGTTTGTCGCATCGGCGAGTTCGCGTCGCGGCATGTGGTCTCCCTCGGAGCGGACCGGCTACGAACGGCGAGGCGGCCGGCGCGGTGACACGCCGGGCGAGCGACCGTCAGCCGCAGGCCACGCCGGTCAGAAATTCACAGCACACGGTGCAGCTGGTTTCCCCGCAGGTGTTGCAGGTGAAGCAGGTCTCGCACGTGGGAGCGCACGTGGGAGCGCAGGTGAACTGGCAGGTGTCGTCACAGGTGCCGTTGCAGGACTGCGGACAGGTCTGGTCGCAGGTCCCGTCGCACGAGACGCAGGTGTCTTCGCACGAAGCGCAGGAGACGAACTCGATTGTCTGCTGGCCACAGGGGGCGCCGCACGTGCAGCCCTCCTGCGGAGCGAAGCGGCCGGCCGCACGACGCGCCAGGGCGGCTGGTGACTCCCGTGGTGTTGGCCCTCGGCCGCGCTGTGGGCCCCTCGGGCCCGCCCGGCTCATCCGGCGGACGTCGAGGTCGAAGTCGTCCGACGGGCGGACCGGGGCGCTGTGGGTGTAGCTGACCTGGGCTCCTTCCCTCAGCGTGACCTCGGTTGCCTCCGTTCCGACGAAAGGAGGCCGGTCCGGCGGAATACCGGTGCTGTCGATGACGTCCTCGGTGGCGAATTCGACGTAGTAGTCGAGGTTCTTCGTCAGGTAGAGCCGCCGGTGTCCTTCGCGGTCGCTGTCGCCGAGGAAGCCTTTGAGGGTGAGTCCTCGGACGGGCGCGTGGGCCGGGTCCGGGCGGAATCTGTCGACCAGCGGATCCTGCGGACCGTGGATGTCCTTGGTCCGGTCCGGGGTCCGGTCCGGCTTGTCGCCTGGGCCGTTGTCGGATCCGCCGCTGTTGGCTGGGGTGGTCATCGTGGACCTCCCTCGATGGAAGAGGGCCCTTCTCATGCTTTCACCCGGGCCACAACCTGACAACTCGACGGGTCTCCATGACACAGGGTGACCTCCGGCCGAGCGGCGGGCGGTTGCGGCGGGGCCTCCGACCGGTTGCGGTGGGCGAACCATGCCCTGGGTTCGAACGCCATCCCTGCGGCAGCGCCCGGCACCCAGGGTCACGACGGAAGCCCGGCCACCGCCGGTCCCGGCCTGATCGGAGTGCGATGAGCGACCGCTCCACCATGGCGCCGCCGGATGGGGTGCGGCCGCAGGGTCGCCCGCGCCGTGCCTGTCCGGGCGCCGGCTAGCTGAGGATGAGCAGGGTTGCCACGGTGTTGCCGTCGGCGTCCAGGCACCCGGTGGTGTTGGAGCCGTCCGGGTCGGCCAGGATGCCCAGCACGGTGCCGGTGCCGTCCTCGTCCGGGATCATCAGCCAGTCGTCGGCGAAGTCGCCTTCGACCGGCTCCACCGGCCAGTCGGCCGGGTCCACCGACGCGTCCTGGAGCTTCTTGCGGAGTCTGTCCAGCCTCCGGCTGTCGCCCTCGGCGGCGCGCGCGTGCAGGGCGGCCCAGGCGCGCTTGAGCATCCCGGTGCCCGGTTCGATCCAGGTCCTGCTGGAGTTCGCGTGTATCACGGCCAGTCCGGACGGGGTCCCCATACTGTCGCCGCAGTCATCCGTCCGGACCGGGACGGTCTCCCCCGGGTGCACCAGGACCGCTACCGGCACCCTGGGGTTGTCCTCGCGGGAGAGCAGGTAGACGGGCGTGCCGCCGGGCCGCATCGGGAAGCCCTCACCCTCCGGGCCCAGCGGGTCGTAGATCGTTCCGTGCCCGCGGTCCCCCTGGATCAGGCCGGCCCGCTCGATCCGCCAGCCCCCAACTGGGGATGCCAGACGTTCTGTTGACTTCAAGCGAGCTTGAGGTTCTAGCGTGTCACTCACTTGATCATCTGACGAAGGGAAACCCGCTCGTGATCCTCGTGACCGGAGCCACCGGAAACATCGGCAGTGCCCTGCTGAAGGAGCTGCACACACGTGGCGTCGGGCCGCTGAGAGGGCTTACCCGGGATGCCGCACAAGCCGTCTTCCCGGACGGTGTCGAGGCCGCGGAGGGCGACTTCGCGGAGCCGGCGTCGTTGAAGCCCGCGCTGGAAGGGGTGCGCTCGCTGTTTCTCGTCTCGCGCCTGGGCCCGGACGCCGACATCCTCGACGCCGCCCGCGCGGCGGGTGTGGAGCACGTCGTCCTGGTGTCCTCCATCACCGTCCAGACCCACCCGCACCTCGGCGCCGCCGCCGAGAACCTGGCGGTCGAGCAACTGCTCAAGGCAAGCGGTATGGCCTGGACGATCCTGCGGCCGACACAGTTCGCCTCCAACGCGTTGATGTGGGCGGCCACCATCCGTGGCCACGAAACCGTCCGTGCGCCGTTCGCGGAGACCGCACTGCCGACCATCCACCCTGCGGACATCGCGGCCGTGGCACGGGTGGCACTGACCGAGTACGGCCATCACGGACGCACATACGCCATGACCGGTCCAGCGCCGGTCAGCGCCCGACAGCAGGTCGAGGCCATCGCCGCAACACTGGGCCGGGAGGTGCCCTTCGCCGAAATCAGCCGTCAGCAGGCCCACTCACAGATGGCCGCGGTCTTCGGGTCCGACAACGCGGACGCGGTGCTCGACGTCACAGGTGGAGACGTCAACGAGGAGCTGCTGATGGTGCGCGACACGGTTTCAGAGGTCACCGGAACCCCGGCCCGCCCGTTTCGGCAGTGGGCTTCGGAGAACGCCGACGCCTTCCGTTGAGGCAGGCGATCGCCCCCGCTCACGCCACCACGGGGCGCTGCGCCGCCGGATGCGACCCGTGGCAGGCCGCTGACGCCGTGCCGCGGTACTCCCTGCTCGACGCCCTGGACGACCCGGACGACCGCGCCGCCTGCGAGCAGCGGCAGGAGAAGAGAAGAAGCCCCGTCAGGCGGTCTCAGTCCCACGGGCTGGTGGGCACCGGGCCCGGTATGACGATCACCGCTATCTCGCCCTCGCGGGCACGGCCCGTCCAGACCTGGCCCCAGCCTTCCGGGACGCCGAAGGTCAGCAGGTCGGCCCGGCGTTCCTCGTCGCGGGCGAGTTCGAAGTAGTCCTCGCAGAGGGATTCGGTGTCCCGCCCGGGTGCCGGGCAGCCGAAGCCGACGTCGGCCACGTCCGTCAGGTAGCGGCGGAAGGGTTCGGTCAGCGGTTGCCAGGCGGTGGCGTCGGCGAAGCAGCCCATGGTCTCCTCCGCCGCGAACCCGGCGCCGGCAGCGCGCAGGGCCGGGTCCTCGCCCACGCCGAGGGCGAGGACCCAGGTGACCACCGGCTCGTCGCGCACGCGCAGGCGCGTCGCGGCGCACTCCCGGTACTCGTTGTAGTAGCCGTCCGAGAGGTGGGGCCAGTCGGCCCAGGAGACGTCCACCGGGTACTCACCGGGCGGGACGCGCAACGCGAGCTCGCGCGGCGGCCCGGCGATCCAGGGCGAGTCGACGACCAACCGGCCGCTCGGCAGCCGGATCGCGGCGACCTCCTGCACCTCGGCGATCTCGATCCAGCTGTACGGGGTGTGCGCATCGCCGCCGATCCGCAGGCCCGGTGTGAACAGTCCGTCGAGGTACTCGCGCGTCTGTGGCCTGACCTCGTCCATCCCCGCCTCTTCCCTCTCACTTCTGTGACACCTGCTGCCCCGGACGATACGCACCTCCACAGACAACTCCGGTGCCGCAGACTGCGCGGAGGTGTCCGGGGCCGGCCGCAAGGCCTCCTTCCCGAGCCGACTGCCCGCACGGCGAACGCCTCGCTGCGCCTGTGCTGGTCGTGCCAGGGGTTCGGTCGGCGGGAAGGAGGGCTCGCTGCTGGAGCTGCGGGAGTTCGGCGGCGCCCATGGTCCGGCCGAGGCGACGGCGAAGGCGATCAGTCCGCCGAGGAGGACGGGGCGGGGCACGAGTCCTCGGCACCGTACCGGAGGACGCAAAGGCGGTATGCCGGGCGGCGGCGCGGGTCCGGGGGGTTCCGCGCCGCCGTCCTGGGGGTACCTCCCGGCCGAAGGCCGGGGGCCGGTCTATGCGGTGGCGATGGCGGTCAGGACCTTGGTCCGGGCGGCTTTCATCGCGGGCAGGATCGCCGCTGCCAGGCCGGCGAGTGCCGATCCGGCGAGGACGGCGAGGATGGTGGTCCACGGGATGCTGAGTGCGGTGATCCCGTACAGGGTGAGGACCTTCTGCCCGGCGATGCCCCACGCGAGCCCGAGTGCGAGGCCGAGCAGCGCGCCGTGGACGGCGATCAGCACCGACTCCAGTCGGATCATCCGGCCGATCTGTCGGCGGGAGGTGCCGACGGCGCGGAGCAGGCCGATCTCGCGGGTGCGCTCGACCACGGACAGGGCGAGGGTGTTGATGACCCCGAGGACCGCGATCAGGATGGCCAGCGCCAGCAGCGCGTAGACCAGGTAGAGGACGGTGTTGACCTGGCCGGTGATCTGGTTCTTGTAGTCGGCCTGGCTCTGCACGGTGACCTGTGGGTAGCCGGCCAGGGCGGTGTCGAGGGCGGTCTGAACCTGCTTCTTGTCGGCGCCGGGTGCGGTGTTGAGGTAAAGGGTGAAGTCCTGGGCCTCGGGGGCGTACGTGCCGAGGGTGTCCAGGGAGACCTCCCAGCTGCCGCCGTCCTTGCCCGCGCCCGCCGGGGGCTTGGCGATCGCGCCGACGGTGAGGGTGCCCACGTTGCCGTTGAGGAAGTGCAGCTCGACCGGGGAGCCGATCCGCAGACCGTCGGCCTTCGCGGTCGTCTCGTCGACCATCACCTTGCCGGCCGCGACGTCGGCGGTGGAACCGGCGACGTACTGCGGCTTGACAGCCCGGTCGACGGTGGCGACATCGACACCCGAGAGCACGAGTTGGAAGCCGCCCAGGTGGGCGACGGCGTAGCGCCGGCGGGTGACGGCCTGGACGCCGGGGATCGCGTGGACCTTGGCGGTGACCTCGTGGCCGATGGGCTGCTGGCCGTTGCCGGTCAGCACGTAGTCGGCGCCGAAGGTGTTGTCCACGTCGCGGTTGATGGACGTGGTCAGCGAGGCGGCCAGGACGGCGATCGCGCCGACCAGCGACAGGCTGATCATCAGCGCGCCGGCGGTGGCGCCCGTGCGGCGCGGGTTGCGCACCGCGTTGAGGCGGCTGATGCGGCCGACCGCGCCGAACAGCTTCGGGAACGGGGCGCCGAGGCCGTGCACGACGAGCCGTGAGAGCGGCGCGCCCAGGACGACCAGGGCGACCAGCGAGGCGACGATGCCGCCGCCGAGCAGGCCGGCGGCTGTGATCAGTGTGGCGTGGTGGGTGGCGGCGCCGTACAGCAGGCCAAGGCCGGCCGGCAACAGCACGGTGCCCAGGGCCGTGCGGCGGCCCAGCGGTGCGACGGGCGGGGTGGCGGCCTCGCGCAGGGCGGCCATCGGGGAGATGCGGGCGGCGCGGCGGGCCGGCAGGTAGGCGGCGACCAGCGTGACGAGCACGCCGACGCCGTAAGCAGCGGCCGGGGTGAGCGGGTTGATGACCAGTGCGGTGCCGGACAGGTCCACGCCGAAGCTGCTGATCAGGCTCTTCAGTAGCGCGGCCAGGCCGATTCCGGCGCCCAGGCCCAGCGTCGAGCCGACGACGCCGAGCAGGAGTGCCTCGGTGAGCACCGAGCGGGTGACCTGGCGGCGCCCGGCCCCGAGCGCGCGGAGCAGTCCGAGTTCGCGGGTGCGCTGGGCGACCAGCATGGAGAAGGTGTTGAGGATCAGGAAGATCCCGACCAGCACCGCGAGGCCGGCGAAGCCGAGCAGCGCGTAGGTGACGACGCTGAGGAAGGAGCTGACCTGCTGGGCGGCGGACTGGGCCTGCTCCTCCTTCGTGGCGATGGAGAAGCTGTCGCCGAGTGCGGCGTGGATGCGCTGCTGGGCGGTGGTGTGGGTGGTGCCGGGGGCGGTGTCGGCGGTGACGGTGGTGAACTGGCCGGGCTTGCCGAGCAGGGCCTGCTGGGCGGTGGCGGTGTCGACGTAGACCATCGTGACGCCGGGGTTGCCGGTGCTGAAGGTGACGATGCCGACGACGGTCGCCGGGGTGGAGCCGGTCGGGGTGAGCACGTGCAGCGCGTCCCCGAGGTGGACACCCTTGTGCTGGGCGCTGGCCTGGTCGATGACCAGCTCGCCGGCCTTGGTGGGGGCGTTGCCCTGGACGAGGCGGACCTGTGGGTTGTCGTACCAGTTCTGGCCGAGGGTGGGTGCGCCGGTGGTGGGGCCGACCGGCTTGTTGTCCTTGCCGACGACGGTGAGGTTCTGCAGGCTGACCTGGCCGTGTGCGGCCTGCACACCCGGGACGGCGGCGACCTTGGCCACGACGGATGCGGGCAGGGTGGGGATCTCGCCGGACAGGGCGCGGTCCTCGATCTCGGGGGTGAACGCCTGCTTGGGCTTGATCGTCACATCGGCGGCGGTGGAGCTGGAGATGCCGGTGAACGCGAGGTTGATGGTGTCGGAGAAGACCAGGGTGCCGGAGACGAACGCGACCCCGAGCAGGACGGCGAGGGTGGACAGGGCCATGCGGCCCTTGTGGGCGAGGAAGTTGCGCAGACTTGCCTTGATCACGGTCCGTCAGCTCCTGCGTCCGGCGCCGTCGAACTGCCGCATCCGGTCGAGTACCGAGTCGGCCGTCGGCTCCGCGAGCTCGTCCACGATCCGGCCGTCGGCGAGGAAGACGACGCGGTCGGCGTGGGCGGCGGCGACCGGGTCGTGGGTGACCATCACGATGGTCTGCCCGAGGTCGTCCACGCTGCGGCGCAGGAAGGCCAGGATCTCGGCGCCGGCGCGGGAGTCGAGGTTGCCGGTCGGCTCGTCCGCGAAGATGATCTCCGGTCGGCTCGCCAGCGCCCGCGCGCAGGCGACGCGCTGCTGCTGACCGCCCGACAGCTCGCTGGGCCGGTGCCCCAGGCGCTCGCGCAGGCCGACGGTGTCGATCACCGTGTCCAGCCACGCCGGGTCGGGCCTGCGGCTCGCGATGTCCATCGGCAGCGTGATGTTCTCCAGTGCGGTGAGTGTCGGGAGCAGGTTGAACGCCTGGAAGATGAAGCCGATCTTGTCCCGGCGAAGCTGGGTCAGGTGCTTGTCCTTGAGCCGGGTGACCTCGGTCTCGCCGATCCAGATCTGCCCAGCGGTCGCGGTGTCCAGGCCGGCCAGGCAGTGCATGAGCGTCGACTTGCCGGAGCCGGACGGGCCCATGATCGCGACGAACTCGCCGCGCTGCACCGAGACCTCGACCGCGTCCAACGCCACCACGCAGGTCTCCCCGCTGCCGTACGCCTTGGTGAGGCTCTCGGCGCGGGCCGCGATGGCCTGGTGCGGGGCGGGGACCGCCGTTGCTGTGCTCACGCTCATCCTCCTGGGTTTCGCTGCGCGGCCTGCGCACTCGTTTGCGGGCATGGCAGACTCGGGGCAGGCAGATAGCTTCTACGAACACGTAGAACTTCTACGAGTTCGTAGAAGATAGCGCAGGAGGTGACCGGGCCCGTGACCATGGACGAACCCACCCCGCCCAAGGGCGGCCGGGCCAGGGGCGAGCTGGAGGCCGACGTCCTCCGCGCGTTGCAGCACGCCGCCCCCGAGGCGCTGAGCCCCGGCGAGGTCAGGGAAGTGCTCGGCGGCGATCTCGCCCACACCACCGTCGTCACCGCCATGTCGCGGCTGCACGCCAAGGGCCTGCTCGAACGCACCCGGCGCGGACGGACCTTCGCCTACGTCCCCGTCGCCGACGACTCCGGACTCGCCGCCCGCCAGATGCGCCAGGTCCTGGAGGGCAGAACGGATCGCGAAGCCGTCCTGACCCGCTTCGTCGACGACCTCTCCGACGACGACGAGGAACTGCTGCGCAAGCTGCTGGACCCGGGACAGTAGGGCCGCCCCGATGTACGTCGCCGTCTACCTGCCGCTGCTCTTCCCGCTGCTGGCCGCCCTGGCGGCCAGGCCGCTGGGCGAACGACTCCCGCCCCGCCTGGCCACCTGGCTGCTGACCGTGGGCGCAGTGGCCCTGGCAGCCGCGAGCAGCCTGGTCCTGGGCATGCTCGCGATCACCGCACTGATCCGCTTCCCCGCTCTCGCCCGGCTGGCGCAGGGTCACTGGTCGGCACAGGCGGCCCAGCACCACGACCCGGCCGCACTGTCGGTCGGCCTGCTCGCCGCTGCCCTGCTGGCCACGGCCACCACCGCGACCGCGGTGCTGCTGTGGCGCCGAGTCCGCACGCTGGCCGCCGCCGCCGCGGAAGCCGCCTGCCTACCCGGACGCGATCAGCTGGTCGTCGTCGACGACCCGGCCGCCGAGGCGTACGCCATCCCCGGGCTGCCCGGCCGCATCGTCGTCTCCACCGGCATGCTGGCGGCCCTCGACCCCGACGAGCACCACGTCCTGCTCGCCCACGAGCGAGCCCACCTGGCCCACCACCACTACCTCTTCGTCGCGGTCGCCCAACTGGCCGCCACCGCCAACCCGCTGCTACGGCCCCTCGCCGACACCGTCACCTACACCATCGAACGCTGGGCCGACGAGAGCGCCGCCACCGCCATCGGCGACCGCCGCCAGGTCGCCCACACCGTGGGCAAAGCCGCCCTGGCCACCCGACGCACCCGCACCCGCCGCTGGATCCCCGCCGCCGCCCTGGGCATCCTGGGCCGCTTCTCCCCAGCCGGACCGGGCCCCGTACCGCGCCGGGTCGCCGCTCTCCTCGCCCCACCGCTGCGCAGCCGCGCACTGCCACTCGCCGGCATCCCCGCACTGCTGCTGGCCAGCGCCGCGTGCGCCGCCGAGGCCGCACACGACCTGGAACTGCTCCTCGAACTGGCCAAACGCGGCGCCTCGCAACACTGAGGGAAGGCAGCGCGGCCAACCGCGCACCCGGCGGCGGTCGTGGCGAAGGCCGTGCGGCGATCGTGGCCGAGCCTCCAACGCGGCGCCTACGGGCTGACGAGCAGGGCGCCGTGCACCGTGCGGCCGTCGGCCAGGATGATCGCCATGAACGATGCCCTCATCCAGTGCTGCCCGCTCCGGTCCCGGTCTCGTTCAAGCTCCTCAGCAACAAGCCCCTGGGAGGAAAGCCGGCCCGGGCCGACTTCCTCCCAGGGGTGGGTTCGCGGAGCTCCTACGCCCTGTTATCGGCCCTTGACCGTCGGGGCGAGCGCCAGCGCCAGGTACGCCAGGGCGCGGGCGACGTTCTCCACGTGGGGCACGTGCGGGCCGACGTTCAGGCCGCCACCGTTCTGGCCTGCGGCCGCGTACCGGGAGAGCGCGCTCCAGCCGTTCTCCAGCTCCTGCTGGCGGGCGGGCATGGTGTACGCCATGTTGTGGTTCGCCATCATCTGGATCACGATGCCCTGTACGTCGCGGAGCCGGGCGGCCTCGGCCGTCACCTGGATCAAGCGCAGGAGGGACCTGGCGGTGGCCTGGAACTGGCTTCCGCCGTTCTGCTCGGTGCCGCGCGCAAGGTAGGCCAGCTGGAAGACGGAGTTCATCAGTGAGCTGTAGCTCATGCCGGTTTCGTCACGGTTCACGCCCGGGCCGCCCTGCGCCTGCGGCCGTGCCATCTGCGGGTAGCTGCCGTCGTAGGACAGGCTGCGGTAGGTGGCCGGCGGGAGCAGTCCGCCGTCGGGGCCGTTGCGCAGGGCGTCCATGGTCCGGCCGAGGTTGAACCCCTCGTCGTTGAACGCGTAGGTGATGTCCCCGTCGCCGGGCCGGGCGTCGACGGGGGTCGTCGTGAAGCCGCGCAGGTACAGGTTGTCCGGAGTGAACCAGAGCCGCAGCGTCATCTGGCGGCCACCGCCGTTGACGGCGTTCAGGTCGGCCCGGATCAGCGACACCGAGTTGGAGCCCTGCGTCATGTAGGTCTCGCCGTTCCAGCGGCTCCCGGAGGCGTTGCGCAGACTCTGCAGGAAGGTGCCCCAGTCCTTGGAGATCTGGCCGGGGTTCTGCCACTCGCCGCTCATGTTCACCCAGCAGTGGGCGACGTGGTAGTCGCCGGTGTTGGCGCGGGCCGCGCCCGCGCCGGAGACCAGGGTCACCACGCCGGCGACGATGGCAATGAGCAGGGCGGTGAGCCTGGTCCGCAGGTTCCGGCCGAACGCCGGGCGCCGCGAATGTGTCAAATGCATGTCATTAGTCCTTGATCAAGGGGGATCCGCGTCGGTGGACGCGGATCCTCGACGGGCGTGCTCCGGTCGGCCGCCGACATCGCGGCCGTCGCACGTCCCGCGCCCTCGGCGTTCCTCAGCCGATCGGCCCTCCCACCCTCCTGCACCGCATCGCCTGCGCACATCAGTCATCTGACTGCACGTGGACGACGCCGCCAAACCAGCACGTCCGCGTCGCCGTAGCCGATGGAGAACTCCGCCACCTCGAAGCCACACGGGGGCCGCACACGGCCTCTGCGGGCACAAGCCGCACCCTGGCCGTCATCACCCGGCCGGAACCGGACGGGGAGATCGCCGACGGCCCGCAGCTCAAGCACGCCTCCCGCCGGGCCCTGGCCGACGCGGTCACCGCCAGCTACGGGCAGGCCGACCAACTGTGGGCCAAGGAGTTCAACACCGAGCCGGAGACCGCCGCCGCCGAACGCCTCGTCGCCATGCTCCCGGGCCCGCCGCAGCGGCCAGACGGTGGCGATCGGCCCGGTGTCCACCGTCTCCACACCGGCCTCGACAACGTCAACACCCGCCTCGACCCAGGCCCTTGAGTAGGACCGCACCCGCGCACCCACCGCTCCCTCGCCGCGCTCCCGGCCCCCGACTGACCGGCGGAACCGGTGTTGCCGCCGGAGTCGGCCGCGCTACCAGTACCCGGCCTCGCGGGCGAGGGCAGCTTCGTTGCGCTCTTCACGAAGGGCCTTCAGGTCGTCCACGTCACGCTTGTTGCGCTTCAGGCCGAGTCCCCCGAGCGGGAAGTTCCAGGAGTGACGTGCTAGCCGAATGTGACGTTTTGTGGTGCCGCCCCCGCCACAGGCCTGCGTCGTGCGAGCGGCCGACGACGCACCTGTTGGCTTCCTCGATCACACCCCAGTGGGCGGAGGCCTCGATCTCGATCGGCCCCCAGACCTCCCCGACGATGTCCAAGCCGCGCCGTGACGTCGCTCCACGCTGGTCCAGTGCGAGGGCGACCTCGATGGCTTCATGCACCAGCACCGGTCCCAGGTCGTCCCCAGTAGCAGGTGTCGTCCACCACCCGTCCCCGTTCTCGTCTGTCACGTAGTCGACGTACAGGGCGTCCTCGCGCCCGGCTTCAATAGCGTGACGGAAGATCCAGTCCGAGTCGTTGGGGCCGTCCAGGCCGGTTATGGCCGTGCGCAACGGTTGTCCCGGTGGGCCAGGGAGGTGGCTCCGCCGCCGGCCCGCCTCGTCAGCCGGCCAGCAGCCCGGCGGCGATCCGGGCGCGGTGCGGCGCCAGCTCGGCGGCGATCGAGGCGCCCTCGGCGGCGGTGACGGTGACGGCGGCGTCCCCGTCCCCGGCGCGGGCGGCCAGGGCGATCCGCAGGTGGGTCGGCGGGTGGGAGCCGTCCACGGCGGACCGGTCACGAGCACTGAGCCGCAGCAGGCGCTCCCGCTCGACGGCGGGGACGGAGGCGAGGTGCTCGCGCACCCGCTCCCAGAGCAGGTCCGGCGCGGGCGGCGCGGGCGGCGCGGGCGCGTCCTCGGTCCGGCGGCTCCGGGCGCGGCCGATCCGGGCCCGTCCGCGCTCCTCGGCCCGGATCTGGTGGATCGCGGTGTCCACCGAGCCGGGCAGCAGCAGCGCCGCGAGCATGCCCCGGGCCGCCTCGCCACCCGCCACCCGGGCGGCGAGCACGTCCGAGTGGTACTCGGCCTGCTGGCCGGCCCGGGAAGTGAGCCGGTCGAACAGCACCAGCCCCTGGTGCAGCACCCAGGCGACGCCCCGCAGCACCAGCCGGCCGAACACCGCGCCGAGCCGTACCAGCATCGAGACCTCGTCCCGGCCCACGCCCGGCCCGTCGTGGCCCGGTCGGGCCATGTCGTACCAGGCCCAGAGCGCCGAGACGGCGCTGTACAGCCAGAACGAGCGCCGGCGGTCGCCGTTGACCCGGTGGCCGAACTCGTGGCCGAGCAGGGCTGTCCGCTCGCGGTCGTCCAGTACCTCCCACAGCGGCAGGCCAAGCCGCAGCACCGACCGGCGGCGCAGCCCGACCAGCCCGTACGAGGCGTTGAACTCGTCGGTGACCTGGATGACGTCCACCGGGCGGGCGCCGACCTCGGCGGCCACCCGGTCGGCCAGCCCGTACAGGGCCGGCGCCCCGGCACGGTCGAGCACGCCCGCGTCCTTCGGCAGCCGGCCGAGCCGCGGCCGCAGGGTCACCGCGATCACCAGCACCACCGCGCCGACACAGCGCTGCACGACGGTCCCGGTGATCAGCAGCCAGAGCGCCAGGGCGAAGGTGCCGAGGGTGACGAGGTGGACCACCCCGGCCGCGGCGGAGGCCAGCAGCCAGTCCCGGCGGGCGGTGGGGGAGTCGCCCCCGGCGGCCTGCTCCTCGTAGAGCCGGTCGGTGCGGGCGACCGCGGCCCGCTCGCGCCGGGTGGGCCCGGGGGCGGCGTCCTCGCCGGGCACGAGGTTCCAGTCGCAGGCCGGGCACCAGAGGAGGAAGCGCGGGTCGTCGGTCAGGGGGGCGACGCAGCGCGGGCACGGCGAACCGTGGACGGGCCTGTCGGCGGACGCCGCGGCGGGCGGCTCGGGGTAGGTGGACACGGTTGATCATGATGGCGGGCCGGGGCGCCGGTGGGCAGGGGGGTTATTCGTATCGTGACCATGCCCGTCGTGACCATGCCCGTCGTGACCCCTGCCCGTCGTGACCCCTGCCCGTTGGGAACCCGGCCCGTCGTGACCAAGCCCTGCCCCGTGACGCGCAGTTTGAAGGCCAGCCGCGAGTGGACGCGCACCGTGACCCTGGACGAGAGCCGTAGCAAGACCGTGAACGGCGGGGTGGGGGCGACCCTCGTATGGCTGTCGGCGAAGGCGGCCGTCGAAGCCGAGCTGCAGCGGACCCTGTCCGTTGCCATCGGCAGTACACACCTGTTCGCGGAGGAGTTCAGCATCACGGTCCCCGAACGGACCGCTGTGCGGATCGCGTTGCGCTGGAAGCACGTCGTTCAGTGCGGCAGTGCCCGGCTGATGCTGTCCAATGGAACGATGTACAGCGTGCTGTACCGGGCTGTACTCAAAAGTCCGACCGGCGTTTGCCCCGGTTCGGAATCGAACGGGGGCCGAAGCCGAGAACGTTGGCATCAGGCATCAGGCATCAGGCAGTCGGCAGCTGGGAGCGGTCCGCGTGACCTGTGGCGATGGCGCCCGTTGCCCTTGGCGTGGCAGAACCCGAGACCCCGGCCTTGCTCCCGATACGCCGGACCTCGTTCGGCTGCCCGCACCTCCCCACGGGCCCGGGCGGCAGGCCGATCCCGCCAGCCGCTGACCGTGTCGAGGGTGAGGCCACCGGAGCCGGTGGCGTCGACGGGCCTGGTCCGCGGCCCGGAATCGCGGTTGTCGACCGGATCACTCCGTTGCGGTCAGGCACTCGGCGAGCAGGTCGACGACGTCGTGCCAGGCTCGCTGCGCGTGCCGTGGGTGGTAGCCGACGCCGGGGACCACGGGGTGGTCGACCGGCGGGTGGTGGAAGGCGTGCAAGGCGCCGCCGTAGACCACGAGGCGCCAGTCGACGCCCGCGGCCTGCATCTCGGCGGTGAACGCGCCCCGTTGCGCGGGCGGCATGATCGGGTCTTCCGACCCGACCCCGGCCCACACCGGGCAGCGAATGCGCGCCGCCTCGCCCGGTCGGCCCGTGGTCAGCGCGTTGACTGTCCCGATCGCGCGCAGGTTGACGCCGTCGCGCCCGAGTTCCAGCCCGACGGCGCCCCCGGTGCCGTAGCCGATGGCGGCGATCCGGTCGGGGTCGGTCCGCGGCTCGGCGCGCAACACGTCGAGCGCCGCATGACCGATGCCCCGCATCCGGTCGGGGTTGGCGAGCAGCGGCATGCAACGAGCAAGCATCTCCTCGGGGTCACCCAAATAGCGCCCGCCGTGAAGGTCGAAGGCCAGCGCTACGTATCCCAGCTCGGCGAGAGCATCGGCTCGGCGGCGCTCGACGTCGCTGAGCCCCATGCCCTCCGGCCCGAGCAGCACCGCGGGCCGGCGATCGACTCCGGCCGGGAGTGCGAGGTGCCCGATCATCGTCAGACCATCGGCCGGGTACTCGACCGTGCGCGTGGTAATCGTCGCCATGCGACTGGACTGTAGTGATCGTCGAGTCCGATCGGGCCGCTGTTCTGCCGCCGGCAGAACAGCGGTGGGCGTTCCTCTGAAATGCGGCGATGGCTCACGATCCGCCACAAACCCCGTTCCCGCGGCAGCGGTTTCGGATCACCTGCCCTGGCCACGGTGCTGGAGGTGGACCTGCCGGTTCTTCCGTCGGCTGGCAAAGCGGCTGACCTTCGGCGCCGAGCGCTGGCCGGGCCCGGTCGGCCCCCACGACTCCGAAGGCCGGTGGGACGATGCCCGCAGACTCCTCCCCGACGCAACACTGCCCACAGCCGACCGGGTCGCCGGACTACTCCCGCTCTTCTACGCGCAACGGCTCAGCACGATCAGCACCCTCACCGTCGACCAGCTCAGCGAGGCGAACGGCCAGGTCCCCGTCCAACTGGGGACCGCCCCGACCCGTCCTGCCCGAACCACTCGCCGTACTCGACCTCGACCTGATCGCAACCCGCCGCCCCTACACAGTGATCGGACACGCCGACCAGACGCCCTGGCTCTTCCCAGGGCAACGCCCTGGCCAACACATCAGCGCCGGCCGTCTCGGCCAACGCTGATCAACCTCGGGATCCAACCCGGCCAGGCCCGGTCAACGGTCCTGTTCGCCCTCGCCGGGGGCAGGGTGAGCATCGCGCCCCGGTCGGCTTCCCAGCGTTCGGCGGGCCGGCAGCCGATCGTGCGGTGGTGTCGACGGTTGGCGATCTGCAGCCATGCCGTGAGCTGGGTGTTGAAGTCGCCCGGTCCGGCGAACGTGCGGCCGGGCAGGAAGCTGGTCTCCAGATAGCCGTTCACCCGCTCCACCAGGCCTTTCGCCTCCGGGTCGCGGGGCCGGCAGAGGCGGATCCTGATCGCGAGCAGGCCGGCGAAGGCCGCGAACTCCGAGGTCAGCTTTCCCTGGCCGACGCCGCTCTCGTTGTCCCAGACCAACATCTTCGGGACGGCCTGCCAGCCGGACAGCAGCCGCCAGTGCCCGTCGATCAGGTCGGCGGTGGTCCGGGACGGCAGCATCCGAGCCGTGATCATCCGTGAATAGCCCGCCACCATGACCAGCACCGGAGGGCGTCCCGTCTGCCCGTAACCCAGCGGGATGTCCGTCGGCGGGAACCACAGATCGCACTGGGCGAGCTCGCCCGGCTGGTAGACGGTCCGCGAGACGGGATCCACGGGAAGGTAGGCGGGCCGCAGCTCGCGGACGCGTTCCTTGAGGATGGTCAGCCCGCGTGTCCAGCCGATCCGCTCGGCGATCACCGTGGCCGGCATCGTCGGCGTCTGCTTCAGCAGCTCGCGGATGGCCGGCTCGAAGACGTCGACCGCCGATCCCTTCAGAGGGCGCTGGTAGACCGGCGGCCGGTCCGAGGCCAGGGCCCGTGCCACGGTGCCCCGGGAGATCCCCAGTTGCCGGGCCACGGCCCGTGCCGACAGACCCTCGGCCCGGTGCAGCCGGCGAATCTCGGCCCAGTCCTCCACGCCGATCACCTCTTTCCTCCTGACTCCCGTACCAGTGAAGTCAGGATGATCAAGAGATCACGCAGTGACCCGCTTTTGATCCGCCGTCCGTGGTCCTCGTTTCACCCGTCGCCGACAATGTCAGTCCAGGAGAACTTCGTGACGTAGGCAGGGGTGCCAGGGGCACCGAACACCCATCGGTCATTCCTGAACTTGTTGCGTTTACCGAAGTA